>JAGPFT010000047.1 GCA_018056405.1 Anaerolineae bacterium | reverse complement strand
GGACGTGGCTCTACTACGCGCCCGGCCCGCAGCCAGACTTCCGAAGTTTCCGAAAACTTCGGAAGTCTCTCTCGGCACGCCGCCCTACGAGTCTCTTTCGCCCACAGCGTTCTTTTTGCTCTCGCCCGGCTCTAGCGCCCGGTTGGGGGCGAAGGCGGCAATGAACTCGTCCGGGATACGGATCGGGCGTCCGCTCGCCAGATCAACCCACACCCAGGTGACGCGCGCGCGGGCGATCAGCGCGCCGTCGCAGGGGCGGGTGATCGTGTAGTGGCGGATGGCGCTGGATCGTTTGGCGTCGGAGTACCACGTCGCCACAGTTAGCTCGTCGCCGAACAGGGCGGGCTGCTGGTACTCGAGGCGGTAGTGCCGCGCAACAATGCCGAATCCCGCCTCGGCCATGCGCGCCGGAGACCAGCCATACGCTTCCGCCACGCGCACGCCGCATTCCTCCAGGTAGGCCATGTAGTTGGCGTTGTTGACGTGCCCGGCGGTGTCCAGGTCGCGCCAGGCGACGCGCGTCTGTATCGTGAACACGCCCGGCGGCGCGGGCGGCGGCGTGGGGAACGGCTCGCGGCGGTCGCCGTTGGCGGGCATCCCCTCTGGGAAGAACGCGGCGATCATCTCCGGCGGGACGGTCGTGGGGCGCTCGGTCGCCGCATCCAGAAAAACCCAGTCGGTGGTCGCCTGGGCGACGACGGTGCCTGTGGCCGCCAGGCGCAGCTCGTAGGCACGGCGCGAGCGCACGCGCCGGAAATCTTCCACCCACGTCTTGACGATCACGGTGTCGCCGTAGTGCAGTGGGTGCAGATAGCTGATGTCCGTCTCGCGGACGAACCACAGCCGCCCCAACTCCTCGTAGCGGGCGATGTCATACCCCGCCGCTGCCGAAGCGTCCATCGCAGCTTCCTGCATGTAGCGCAGGTAGTTGACGTGGTTGACGTGCCCGTAAGCATCGCACTCGTAATGGCGCACGCGAAAGGCGCGCTCATGAACTCGCGGCATACGCCTCGCCTCAGTGTGCAATCTGAACCAGCGACCCGGTTATAGCACGGCCTAGCCCGCGCGGCAAAGGGAGACGAGGGCGGCGAGGCGCGCGATGAACCTGTCAGGTACCACGCGCGGCACAGAGGGAGCGTTGCTCTGCTGCGCCCCGCTTAACCTCACCCCCAGCCTCGCCCCGCTCGGCCAGCCCCCTCTCCGTTGACGGAGGGATGGACAAATTAGACAGCGTTGATTTAGTACGCCGATAGGAACTCTCAATCAATGGAAGAAACGAGCGGCTTGAGCGAAGAAATCGGAGGGCTACAGGACGGTGTGCATCCTGCCCGCTCACAAGTTGGCGATCAGATAGGTTCTCAGGTTCACCTTGTGCTCGGCACTGTTGGCCAACCCCAGCTTCCTGCGGATGTTGGCCCTGTGGTACTCGACGGTCTTGAGCGTGATGCACAGCATGTTGGCAATGGCCTTGCTGGTTTTGCCTTCTTTGATCAGGGTGGCGATCTGGAGTTCGCGGGCCGTCAGTTGCTCAACTTTGGATGATCGCTTCTTGGTGATGGGATAGACGATCTCGTTGATCAGGCTTTCTACCAGCTCAAGATCGTTAGGAGCAAGCTCCTGTTTGAGGATGTCCAGTGACGGTCTGACAAACCGCTCCATGTTGGTGGCGATTGTCTCCTCAAGGTTCTCGATTTCCACTTTGCGCTGCGACAGCAAAAACGAGAATGCCTCGTTCTCTTTTTCCAATCTCTCAAAGCGCCGCAGCAGACAATTGAGCTGGTCGTTGACTCTGAACGCGAAGGTGATATC
Organism: Anaerolineae bacterium; assembly: GCA_018056405.1. GTDB lineage: Bacteria > Chloroflexota > Anaerolineae > Aggregatilineales > Aggregatilineaceae > UBA2029. The sequence continues at coordinate 9,446 of JAGPFT010000047.1, read as the reverse complement.
GCGCACGTACTCCAAAACGCCCAGCACATTCTTGTGGCTATCAAGAATGGGGATGGCAAACAGCGCTTGCCAACCCTTGTGATCACCTGAAGGGGAGTATTTGACGATGCCCACAAAGGGCGCTTTGTGGGCGATAGCCTTGAGGATGGGGCAGTTCTCGCAAGGCACCTTCCGACCGTGATATACCTTGAAGCATTTCTGATCGAGCAGTGCGCCGGCGTTGGAATACCAGTGGTGCATCAGCGCATTCACGTAGCGGATGTTCAGGTCCGTATCCAGCACGCTGATTCCATCCTGGATGCTGTTGAGGATGTACTCGAACAATTGCTTGCTCTCAAATAAGGCACCTTCCCTCTCGGTACTGGCATCCAGGTTGATGTGCGGCGTGAAGACCCACTTCATGGGGTCGGTGAACTCGATCGAGCCGATCGGGAACGGCCCGTTTTCACCAGGGGGTGTGTCCATCTGCTGTGTCGGCCTCAAAGTATCCTGATCACTGGTCTTCTACAGTTACGAAAGCCGCCAAGATGGCGAACCAGAATGTCTTACCCTAGGGCGCACCTGGGGTTTTCATCGTGGTTAAACGGTATTGTACTGGGATTCTGAGGCTCCTACAATAGGGTCAGAATGAGTCCGGCAGCCTTTCCTCAATGGTCGGGCGTATGAATTCTGTATCAGGCCCTTGGCGGTCGTGTGGCCCGTTTCTCGCCAGAAGAGAAAGGAAGGTTGTTCCGAGGTTTCTTCGACTTACGACAAGCTACTTGCGGAGGGGCAGAAGGCCCCACCTCAGACCACTCTGAAGATCGTGCAATTAGTCTTTGGTATGGAGGATCCGATCATGGTTGCAACAAGTGCCCTGTTTACCCCCATCAAAATAGGCCCCAAAACCGCCAGCAACCGCTTCGTCATCAACGCGATGGAATGCTGCGACTCCGATGAGAAGGGCAACCCGACAGAGAAGACGTACCAGCGCTACACCAATCTCTTCAAAGGCAATGCGGGCGTGATCGTGCTCGAAGCCATCACCGTCAGCTACGAGAGTCGCGGGCGCGACACGCAGTTGAGCATCTTGCCTCACAATGCCGAGGCGCTGACGAAATTCGTCGCGGAGATGCGCAAGGTCAACGACAAGCCGCTCTTCCTGTTCCAGTTGACTCATTCCGGCGAGCTAAGCCACCCTGCCTTCTCGCGGCGCGTTTGTGTCAAGCCCTTGCCTGGATTCGGTGGCGACCTGCTCAGCGAGGAGGACATTGAGCGGATCATGGACGAGTTCGTCCTGGCCGCCAAAATCTGTCACGACGCCGGCGCGGATGGCATTGACATGAAGCTGTGTCATGGCTACCTCGGCTCGCAGCTTCTCCGTCCCTACAACGACCGCCAGTGGAAATACGGCGGCCCCTGGGAAAACCGCAGCCGGTTCGCCTTTGAGCTGATCGAGCGGATTATCAAGGAAGTCAACGATCCGAACTTCCTGGTTGGCTCCAAAGTGTCGGCCTGGGAAGGGTTCCCCGGGGGATGCGGCTCGGCTGGTCCAGACACAGCCGTGATGGATCTCACCGAAACAATCGCCCTGATCAAGGGCCTGGAAGAACGGGGCGCCGCGTTTATTCTGCAGTCCGCAGGCAGCCCCTCCATCACGCTGGCCCTGTCGCAGCCTGACAAAGCGATCCCCGACTACGCCTATCTGCACCACTATTTCTCGTACACCTTCAAGCAGAACCTGAAGCCGGAGACGGTGGTGATCGGGTCGGCCTATTCGGTTTTCCGCGACGGCAAGAACAACCTCCAGGCGGTCAAGCGGGAAGAAGCGTCGCTGATGTACTGGGGCGACAAGAACATCCGGGATGGCGTCGTGGATATGATCGCCATCGGGCGGCAGTCGCTGGCCGATCCGCTGCTGCCGGCCAAGGCGATGGCTGGCGAGCTGGATAAGGTCAACTGGTGTTCGGCCTGCGATAACTGTATCGAGCTTCTGATCCGCCAGCAGAACGTGGGATGCTGCACGTACAACCGGCCCTACACCGCTGCGCTGAAGAAAATCCGCCAGGAAGAAGGGCGCTTGAAGGCCAAACGCACCTGACGGCTGGTGCTGCGGAACATCTCGCTTCACTGAACATGACCGTACCGGCAGGCGCGTTCGCCGAGAATCCCGCCTGCCGGTTCTTCGTGTCTGGAACCTGATGCCCCGTTCGCTCGCCTGGGACAAATACCCGCGACAACAAGGCGCCGCCCCTTGAGGCGAGGGGCGGCGCGGGAGCGTAGGCGCACCCGCAGGTGCGACGGAACAGGCGCAGGGTGCGGTCAGCGGTCGCCGGACTCGACGATCTCGCCGGTGACCATGAAGACCACGCGCTCGCAGATGTTGGTGATGCGGTCGGCGATGCGCTCCAGGTTGTGCGACACCCACAGCAGGTGCGTGGCCCGGCTGATGGTGCGCGGGTCGGAAATCATGAACGTCAGCAGTTCCCGGTAAACCTGCTCGTCAAGCTGGTCTACCTCGTCGTCGCGCTGCGCCGTCTGCGCGGCCAGGTCCGCGTCATAGTCCAGGTAGGCTTGCAGCCCGGCGCGAAGCATCTCGCGGCTGATCTGGGCCATGCGCGGCACGTCAATCAGCGGCTTGAGCGGCGGCTCGGCAGCCAGGGTGATGGCCAGCTTGGCGATGCCGCGCGCGTGGTCGCCGATGCGTTCTAGCTCGACGACGATGTGAATGGCGGTGACGATGGCCCGCAGGTCGCGGGCGGCGGGCTGGTGTAGCACCAGCAGGCGGTAACATTCCTGCTCGATCTGGTAGCGCAGGGTATTGATCTGCTCGTCATCGGCGATGACCTGGCGCGCCAGGTCTACGTTGGCCTCTTTGAGCGCCTGCACCGAGCGCTCGATAGCCCCATCTACGAGGTGGCTCAGCTTGAGCACATTGTCGCGCAGTGCGGTTAGCTCGCGGTCGAGCGTGGTGCGCGCTTTCAAGGGCGTGTCACTCATCAGGTCCCCCCGTCCCTGGCCGCCCTAGCCGAAGCGCCCGGTGATGTAGTCCTCGGTGCGCCGGTCGTGCGGGCGCGTGAAGATCTTCTCCGTCTGATCATATTCGATCAACATGCCGGCGCGCGTCTCGTCGGAGAGCATGAAGGCGGTGAAGTCGGAGACGCGGGCCGCCTGCTGCATGTTGTGTGTGACAATGACAATCGTATAGTCTTTTTGCAGCTCGCGCATCAATTCCTCGATGCGCAACGTGGCGATCGGGTCGAGCGCGGAGCACGGCTCGTCCATCAGGATGATCTCCGGCTCGACGGCCAGCGCCCGCGCGATGCACAGGCGCTGCTGTTGCCCGCCAGAGAGGGCCAGCCCCGACTTGCGCAGATCGTCTTTCACCTCGTCCCATAGGGCGGCCTGGTGCAGGCTGCGCTCGACGATCTCGGCGAGCTGCCCCTTGTCGCGCACGCCCAACACGCGCGGCCCATAGGCCACGTTGTCGAAGATGGACTTGGGGAACGGGTTCGGTTTCTGGAAGACCATGCCGATCCGCCGCCGGACTTCCACCGGGTCTACGCCAGGCGCGTAGAGGTTCTGCCCGTGCAGCAGCACTTCGCCCTCGACGCGGGCGCTGGGCACCAGCTCATTCATGCGGTTGATCGAGCGCAGCAGGGTGCTCTTGCCACAGCCGGACGGACCGATCAACGCCGTGATCTTCTTGCTCTCAATGCTCATGCTCACGTCGCGCACGGCCAGGAAATCGCCGTAGAAGACGCTGAGGTTGCGGAACTCGATGGCGTGACGGCCATTGCCGTTGGGGGTGGTCATGAGAGTCTCCTGCTCAAGCGATTGCGCAAGATGACGGCGAGCGAGTTCAGGCTGATGAGCATCACCAGCAGCACGATGATCGCCGCCGCCGCCGCATGGCGAAATTCATCCTGGGGCAGCGTCGTCCAGCGGTAGATCAGCAGCGGCAGCGCCGTGAAGATCGAGAACGGCCCTTCCGGGTCGCGCGTCAGGTACGTCGCCCCGCCGACCAGGATCAGCGGCGCCGTCTCGCCGATGGCCCGCGAGATGGCCAGGATGGTGCCGGTCAGGATGCCGGGCATGGCGTAGGGCAGCACGTGATGCCAGATCGTCTGCCACTTGGTCGCGCCCAGCCCGTAGCTGGCCTGGCGTAGCGAGCCGGGCACGGCGCGGATCGCCTCTTGCGCGTTGATGATGATCACCGGCAGGACCAGCAGGGCCAGGGTGAAGCTCGCCGAGAGCACCGTGCGCCCGTTGGCCGCGCCGCCACCCACCACGCGCCCACTGGTGATCGCCTCCAGCGAGCGCACGAAGATAGCCAGCCCCAACATGCCATAGATGATCGAGGGCACGCCGGCCAGGTTGTTGATGTTGGTCTGGATGATCTGGTTGAGGCGGCTGCGCCCGGCGTATTCTTCCAGGTAGATGGCCGCGCCCACGCCCACCGGGAAGGCGACCAGGATGGTGATGGCGATGATCAGCAGCGAGCCGATCAGCGCCGGGCGGATGCCGGTCAGGTCGGGGCGGCGCGGGTCGAGCGGGCTGGTCAGGAAGTCGGCGCTGACCCACGAGCGCCACTTCAGTTCGGCGCGCGGGAACTGCGTCTGCTGGGCCGTCTCGATGGCGCTCCGCTCGGTCAGCGAGTCCCACAGCGGCCAGCTTTTGACGACCTGCGCCTGGACGACCTCATCCATTAACAGCTTAATCAGGGCGTCGCGGTTCAGGTTGCGGGCCAGGATGTCGGCGGCCTGCTGCTCGCTGATCTGGCTGAAAGAGGTCTCGGCCAGCCCTGCCGGAAAGTTTTTGCCCTTGAGCACGACGCTGAGCGGCTGACCGCTGAGATCGGGCCAGGTGCTCTCCGCTGCGCCGACGACATCGCGCAGGATGGCCACGCGCAGCAGCGCCTTGCGCACGTTGGCGGCGGCGATGGCCCCCAGCTCGCGCTCGGAGAGATCGTCGAGCGGGCGCGTGTCGAGCGCGTCGAGCACGGCATCTTCCAGGTCGGCGCGTTCCAGATTGGCGACGAGCAGCGCGGCGCTCTGCTCCGCCGTAAGCTGGTTGAACGGCGCGGCGGCCAGCGCCTCCGGGTAGGCGTGCCCGTCGAGGGCCTGGGCGACCGGCTCGGACGGCACTTCGCCGTCGTCCAGGCGGATGCCAACCACGCGCGCCAGGATCAACTGCTGCAAGCGTTCAGCGCTGGCTCCCTCCGCCAGCCGCGCGGCGATCTCCGCTTCGGACATCATGCTCAGGGGGCGGCCCGCCTCCGCGTAGAGCAGCGTTTGCAGGGCCTCCGCGTCCAGAGTGCGCGCCAACAGGTCGGCGGCCTGGGCGGGTTGCAGCGCACTGAGCGGCGTCGCGGCCCATTCAGCGGGGAAGTCGTGCCCCTCCAGGGCGACGCTCAGCGGTTGATCCCATAATTCCGGCCAGGCTTTCGGCCTGGCCCCGGCGACCTGTTCCAGCACCAGTTCGCGCAGCCGGACGGGGTGCACGTGCTCGGCGAGCAGCGCGGGGATGTCCTGCGGCGCGACCTCGCCCGGCGCAGCGCCAGGGTCGAAGCTGGCCAGGGTGAGCGCGCCCGGCTCGACATTGTATTGCACTGCCGTCAGCCCGACTGCCTTGTTGAGGACTGTCCACAGCAGGGTGGCCAGGGCCAGCAGCGCGACGGCGATTGAGGCGATGAACAGCGCCTGGGCAATGGCCCCGCGCGTGTGGCGGGCGACGATGTTGCGCTGCAGGCTCGCGCCGCTGGGCAGCACGTCACGCTGCGCGTCGCGCGAAGGGGTCAGCCGCCACAGCAGCGCCAGCGCGCCAACCCCGCCAACCAGCGCGGCGAGCACGATCAGCCCCCCCGCGCCGGACGCCTGGCGCACGAGCAGCGCCGGGATCAGACTGCCAAGCAGCCCGGTCAGCGCCCCGACCAGCGCGCCCAGCCGGGGGTTGTACCCTTTGCGCGCGGCGATGGGCGCGGAGGACATGCCGCCGTTGAGGGCCAGGATCAGGCTGAAGAAGACCGCGCCGAAGAGCGCCAGCCGTTCCATGCTCGCCCCCTCCCTACTCGTACACTTCGCGGAAGCGCGCCACGATGGAGTGGCTGAGGATGTTGAGCAGCAGCGTCATCAGAAAGAGCAGCAGGCCGACCACGAAGATGCTGTTGTAGTCCAGCGTGTCGTAGGCCAGGTCGCCGCCGCTGATGCTGGCGATGTAGCCGGTCATCGTCCAGGCGGACTCGAACGGGTTGAGGGTGAAGTTGGAGCGCGCGCCGGCAGCGATGGCCATGATCATCGTCTCGCCGATGGCCCGCGAGATGGCGATGATGAAGGCGGCGGCGATACCCGACACCGCCGCCGGCAGTACCACGCGCACCGTCGTCTCCAGCCGCGTCGAGCCGAGGCCATACGACGCCTCGCGCAGCGAGCGCGGCACGGCGCTCAGCGCGTCCTCGCTCATGGAGGCCACCAGCGGCAGGATCATCACGCCCATGACCAACCCCGCCGAGGCCACGTTGAAGATTTCCACCACGTCGCGGCCCAGCAGGCTTTGCAGCAGCGGCGTCATGAATTGCAGGGCGAAGAAGCCGTAGACCACCGTCGGCACGCCGGCGAGCACTTCCAGGATGGGCTTGACCGTCGTCCGCACGCGCGGGCTGGCGTACTCGCTGAGGTAGATGGCCGAGCCAAGCCCCAGCGGTAGCGCGACAAGCATGGCAATGGCCGAGCTGAGCAGCGTGGCCGTGGCCAGCGGGGCGATGCCCACCTCGTAGCGGTGCGGCTGCCAGCGCGTCGTGCTGACGAAATCCAGCACGCCGATGGTGTGAATGGTCCCGCCTTCGTCCACGTACTCGCTGGTGACCAGCAGCAGCGACTCGCGGCCCAGCACGATGACAATGGCAATGGTGGTGAAGATGGTCATGAAGCCGCACAAAAACAAGAAGCCCTGGATCAGACTCTCGCCAGGACGCCGTTTCTTCGTCAGGTTCAGCAAGGGGGTGTCGTCGTGCGTATGCGCGACGAGTCGCACCCGTTCGTTGACCATCATGGCCTTGTGTTCCATCCTACGCTCCCTGTTTTATAGACCGCCCAGGTTGCCACACGGTTTCCCCTGAAAGCAGGCGAAAGACGGCATGGAGGTGCCTCTTCCTCCCTACCGTCCCCTGTGGCGAACTGGTGTTAAGGTTAGCCTGTTGTCTGGACGGCTCTTCGCTTTACCTCACCCCCGCCGGGCGCAGCAAGGCTGGGGGTGAGGTAAACAACGTGCTGTCTGTTCCTGAACTCCTGGCACGTGCGTGGCCGTTACTCAGCCAGGCCCATCGTGTCAAGCCAGATTTGCTTGGCTTCGTTCAGCGCCGAGGCGCTCACCGGGAAGTAGCCCACCTCAGTGACCACTTCCTCAGCGTTGGTCAGGTAGTAGTTGACGAAGGCGGCGACCTGTGGCTTCTCCTGCAGGATGCCCACCGCCGAGTAGATGAACAGCGGGCGGCTCAGCATGTACTCGCCGCTCTCAGCGGTCTCGCGGCTGGGCGCGACGTAGGCGATGCCTTCGGCTTCCCACTGCTCAGCGGGGATGGCGACCAGGTTGTCGTCCGCGTCGTGAGTCACATCGTTGGCGATGGCCACGGCCTTGAGCGTGTCCTCGTTCTCGATGTAGTAGGCGAAGCCGAAGTAGCCGATGGCGTGCTCGCTGCCGCGAATACCCTCCACGAGCGTGTAGTCGTTCTCGCTGGTGGTGGGGTTGGGGGCCAGCAGCGCGGCAAAGCGGGCCTCGCGCTCCTTATATGCGCCCTTCGTGCCCAGCACGGCCTCGCCGAAGAAGTCGAACGTGCCGCTGTCGGTGCCGGGGATGAAGAGTTGGATCGTCGCGGCTGGCCAGTCGGGATTGACCTCGTTCCACTTAGTCACTTCGCCGGTGAAGATGGCGAAGAGCTGGCTACGGGTCAGCTCGTCCACGAACGAGTCTTTGCTGACGGCGACGGTCAGCGCGTCAATGCCGATGTAGAACTCCAGCACGTCGCGGCCAATGGCCTCGCAGTCGGCGCGCTCGGAGTCCTTGATGGCGCGGCTGGCGTTGCTGATGTCGGTCGAGCCTTCCTTGCAGAAGCGCTCGAAGCCGGCGGAGGTGCCTGTCTCGGCGACGGCGATGTTGCCGGTGAAGCCGTCGTCATTGAAGCGCGCAGCCATGGCGACGGTGACTGGCTCGACGGTGGAGCTACCAGCGATGGCGATGTCGCCGGTGACGCTCAGCGGGTCAACTTCGGGCAGCTCAAGCGGCTCTACGTCGTCCTGGGCCAGCACAGTGCGAACGGGCAGAGCGCCGGCCAGGGCCAGCAGCGCCAGGGCCAGGACGAGCAGCGAACTGATCGAGTTGTTCCAGAAGCGGGCGTTGCGCATTGATCTCTCCTTGAGATGGGTTCTGCTTCATTGACTGGGTTGGGGCCAGGCCAATGCCTGATGAGAAACCTCCCCAACCACGCACCATGATAGGAGAGCGGCGTAAAGCCTCAAGGTGTATGGGGTTAAAGAAGATGGGAACTGTGTTTAATCTTCCTTAACGTCGTGGGGGGACGTTGAAGAGGGTGCGTGCCAAACCCAGCAACCGGGCCTTGTCCGTTGGCTGATCCCCAACGCTCAGGGGATGGCGCGCGGGCGTTCCCTGGCGCTGGCAATCGCCGCGCAGACGGCACCAGCCCCGTGCAGCAGCGTGAACGCGAACGGCATCCCCCTGACCTCGAAGCGAATGGCTGGCACAAAGAGCCAGACACGTGCTGTCCGCAAGTTCTCGATGAACTCCAGGGGGAGGCTCAGGAAGTCGGTGGTCGTGGCGATGGTCTCCTGCTTGGTCAGGAAGACCACGCGCTGATCGGTCACGACGAGCAGCCCGTCCGGGCGATCCCACAGGCTGCGCGGGTTCCAGTACTTGGCGATGTGCTGCTGCAAGACCTGCTCTTGCTCGTCCCCGCCCAGCGTGCGAATGATCTGAGCGGATTCGCGCTTGGAGCGATCCATCTTGAGCAGCACCTGACCGTATTCAAAGACAACCTTGCCCACTTCTTCCATCGCCATGCCTCCTGCCAGGCCAGGCCGGGCGCGCGTCGTTCGCTGCGCAGCCTGCACGATGCCCCCATTGTACAGCGCTTGCGCGCAGAGGGGCAGCGCTGCCAGGGCCGGGCAGGGGGGAGGTGGGGGCGTATGGCGGTACGCCCCATATACCCAACTTGAGCCTGGCTGTGCACGCCTCTCCCCCTAAATCCCCCTCTCCAGCAGAGTCAGGGAGGGGGCCAGGGGGAGGGGCTTTCTGCCGAAATACAGACCTCACCCCCGCTCGGCGCTGGCGCGCCTCGCCGCCCCCTCTCCACGTTGGAGAGGGGGAAAGGCCGGGCGTAGCGAGGCCAGGGGGTGAGGTTAATCGGTCGCCCTCTCAATGCTTCTCACACTGCCGTCCGCCCCCGAACCGTTTGT
>JAGPFT010000565.1 GCA_018056405.1 Anaerolineae bacterium | reverse complement strand
ACCAGGGCGCAACAGACTGCTCGACAGGTTTAGCGCATACCGTCAAGCCTCGGCCTCGCCCACGCCGTCTGTCTCGTCGTCGCGCAGCATGGGCGCGATCTCGGCGCGACTCATTGACCTCACCCCCAGCCTCGCCCCGCTCGGCTTGCCCCCTCTCCATGCATGGAGAGAGGGCGGCGAGGCGCGCCAGCGCCGAGCGGGGGTGAGGTAAACCAGGGCGCAACAGACTGCTCGACAGGTTTAGCGCATACCGTCAAGCCTCGGCCTCGCTCGCGCCGTCTGTCTCGTCGTCGCGCAGCATGGGCGCGATCTCGGCGCGACTGACCCGAATCAGCTCCGCGCTACGGATGCGCAGCAGGGCGTCAATCCCCCCGCCGCCGGCGTACACGACTTCGTGAGCCTGGATGGCCGGGTCCATGAAGGCAGGCATCGGCGTCTTCAGCCCGACGGGCGGCACGGTGCCCACCGGGTAGCCGGTCAGGTCGAGCACCTGGTCGGCGTCGGCCAGGCGCACCTTCTTGCGACTGACGTTCAGCCGGTCGGCCAGCTTGCGCGGGTCCACGCGGCGCGTGCCGCAGCCATAGACCAGGAAGGGCCGGTCTTCGACCAGGAATACCACCGACTTGACGATCTGATCCGCCTCGACACCCAGCACCTGCGCCGCAGCGGGCACGGTCGGCGTCGGCGCGCCGGGATAGACGATCTGCGCGTCAATGTGGTGGTTGTCGAGGAAAGCCTGCAGGTTTGCTGGCGTGAGCACAACCGGCGACGGTTCCTCGGCCACCTCGACGAAGAGCAACTCGGCGTCTTTGCCGGCGAAGTCCATCAGGTCTTTGCCGGCGGCCACGCCCTCCGGCGAGCGCAGCGCCGTGTCCAACGCCTCGAACGAGGCGAAGCCCAGTTCCAGCACGCGGCGATAGGCCGCCGGGCCGCCCGGACTGCCGATCACCTGCTCTTCGGTCACCCGCTCGACGCCGGGCATCTTGCGCAGCAGAGTCAGGTTGCGAGCGTAGCGCAGGTCGAAAGTGCCGTCGTGAGCCGCCTGCTTGAACAGTATCATCAGTTTGATCATGGGCCGGATGCCTTCCTATCAGGGCATGATGCAGCAGCGCGGCGGATGATAGCGCAGGATCGGCGGCGTTCAAAAGCGGTCGCGACGGAGACCCCGCCCAAAGATTGCGCCCAGCAGGAAAGCGATCATCACCGCCTGCCAGGGCTTCGAGCGCACCATGAGCGTGGCGTCGCCGCTCATCTGGTCGAAGGTGTGCCCATGCAGGTAGATCGCCGCCCGCTCCAGGCTGCGGGCAAGCTGCCCCGCCTGGCGGATGGCCACTTCGTCGTCGCTACGCAGGGCTTCGGCGCGGATGCGCTCGGCGGCGATGATCAACTGATCCGCCGCCGACTCCTTGGTAGCGTAGGCGCGCTGCAAGACGGAGCGGCGCGCCTCGCGCAGCGACGGCCAGGGCCGCCCCGCTTCGTGACTCTCAGCGGTGAGTGGAATGTTCCGCTCGTCCATGTCACCCTCCCCTAGCACTGGCGCGTAGGCCCCATCTGGCTTTTGGGGCGGCCCGGTGACCATTGTGTGATTTGTGGTGCCGTTTTGCAAACCCGCCCCTACAAGACCGGTTTCGCCCCCAATATGGGATATACCCGTTGCGTGCCGTGAAATTGTCGCCCCTGCCCAAAGATGCTACCATACAAACAACGGCAGGGGTACTCTCTGTCGTCCGCCAAACAGAGCCTTTACGGGTGGTGATCATGAACGCTCCCAACCTTCCCTACTCTCACCCGCGCCCTTACGCCCAGCCCGTTCGCCCGCCGCTGAACCCCTGGGTTCCACGCCTGTCCATGCTGACCGCGACCGGTGTATTCCTGCTCGTGTGCGTGCTGGCGATCCTGGCCTCCGGCTACCAGTTCCTGCACCGCGACCAGATTCACCCCGGTGTCTCGACCGTCATGGGCGTGGACCTGGCCGGGATGACGCGCCAGGAGGCGATCCAGGCCCTGACGGGTCGCTTCGCCTACGCCGACAGCGCCACCTTCACCTTCCGCTACGGCGGCCAGACATGGCCGTACAGCGCCGCGCAGTTGGGCGTGTCGCTCGATGTGGAGGCGACAGTAGATGCCGCTTACCGCGTCGGGCGCGAGGGCGGCGCGTTCGAGAACCTGGTCACTCAGCTTGAGACACGCCTGTACGGGCAGCCCATCGTGCCCGTCGTCACCTTCGACCAGTCGGTGGCCGAGCGCGTTCTGAGCGAGATCGCCGGAGCCTACGTCAACCGCCCGATGGTGAACGCCACGCTGACCATCCGCGACGGGCGGGCCGTCGCCGCGCCGGCGCAGGCCGGGCGCACGGTAGACGTGGCGGCGACGCTCTCCGCGCTGCGCCAGGAGATTGTCGGGCTGGCGACGCGCAGCGAGATCACACTGGTCGTCACCGAGACGCAGCCCACCGTCTGGGACGCCAGCGCCGCCACCGAGCGCGTCAATCTGGCGCTCTCAGCCCCAGTCGAGTTCTATGTGGCCCCCGAAGACGGCATAGACAAAGGCCCCT
>JAGPFT010000564.1 GCA_018056405.1 Anaerolineae bacterium | reverse complement strand
GGTGTGCCATCCACTCACTATGCGGTAACGGGCATCCCGGCGCAGCCTACTGGCGTTCGACTGCGCAGCTCCCGGACGAGTTCGGCCTGGGCGCTCGTCGCTGCGCCGCGCCGAGTTTTCACCCTCCCCGGCTCTCTGCGACGATGGCCTACTGCTTCCGTTCAACGCTATTGGCACGATAGGCTTTGTTAACAGCCCACATTCTAGCGACGGGCCGGGTGGTTGTCAAGGTCTGATAAAGAGGCGCGGCCTGGTGATTCGGCGGCGATGTTCCGCCCCTTGCTCGGCGCGCGGCCTGAGTTTTGCCGGGCTTGGTGGAATATGTACGAAACCATTGTGCAGAATCATGTCTCCCGCTATTATTAGCAGTCTTGGAGCAAGTTTTGCCACAAAGCACGCTGCTGCCTGCCAAGCCAGCTTCGTCGGGGCATTGCTTTGGTCGCGGCCAACGAGAGAAGAGGAGAGTGACTTTTGGCAGTCCTGATGGAGGTCAAAGACCTCACAACGCGATTCTATACAGACGAGGGGACCGTCTATGCTGTGAACGGCGTTTCGTACACGCTCCACGAGGGGGAGACTCTGGGAGTGGTGGGCGAAAGCGGCTGCGGCAAGAGCGTGCACGCGCTCTCGATCATGGGCTTGATCCCCAAGCCGCCCGGTGACATTCCGAAAGGTGAGGTCATCTTCCGGGGACGTGATCTGCTCAAACTGCCGCCGAGCAAGCAGCGGTTGGTGCGTGGGGCCGAGATCGCCATGGTCTTCCAGGACCCCATGACTTCGCTTAACCCGGTGCTGACCATTGGCCGCCAGATTACCGAGGCGCTGCGGTTGCATCTGGGCATGGACAACAAACAGGCCCGCGAGCGCGCGGCAGAACTTCTGGCGATGGTGGGCATTCCCTTGGCCCAAGACCGTCTCGACGACTACCCGCACCAGTTCTCCGGCGGGATGCGCCAGCGCGCGATGATCGCCATGGCGCTGTCGTGCAACCCGCAGCTTCTCATCGCGGACGAACCGACGACAGCCCTCGACGTGACGATCCAGGCCCAGATTCTTGACCTGGTGCGCCGTCTGCGCGATAAGATCGGCATGGCCATGATCTGGATTTCACACGATCTGGGGGTTGTGGCGGGCCTGGCCGACAACGTTCAGGTGATGTACGCGGGGTACATTGTCGAGCGGGGAATTGCCAAGGATGTGTACGGCGATCCCCGTCACCCCTACACAGTGGGCCTGCTTGGCTCGCTGCCACGCCTGGACCGCAAGAGGGAGCGCCTGTTCTCAATCGAGGGGTCGCCGCCCGACATGCGTTTCTTGCCGAAAGGGTGCCCCTTTGCGGTGCGCTGCCCCTTCAAGATTGCCAGATGTGAGGAAGAGAATCCAACCCTTCAGCTGGTTCCTGAGGGCCGGCCTGACCATGTGATGGCGTGCTGGGTGGATGTGCGTAAGGAAAAGGAGCGCGGTTATGAGCGAAGCAAGGTCGGCTGAGACCTTGACCCAGCGTGCTGCTGGCCCGTCCGCCAGGGACGGAAAGCGTGTACTGGTTCGGGTGCAGGGGCTGAAGAAGCATTTCCCGATCAAGTCGGGGATCATATTCCAGCGCGAAGTCGCGGCAGTGAAAGCGGTGGACGGCATCTCGTTTGACATCTACGAGGGCGAGACGCTGGGCCTAGTTGGCGAGAGCGGCTGCGGTAAGTCCACCACCGGACGCACGATCCTCCAGCTTTATCGCGCGACCGAAGGCAGCGTGAAGTTCGAAGGCGAAGAACTGACGACGCTTAAGGGCGAAGCGCTGCGCAAGATGCGCCGCCGTATGCAGATGATCTTCCAGGACCCCTATGCGTCGCTGAACCCGCGCATGTCGGTGGGGCGCATTGTGGCCGAGCCGCTGGTGGTGCACAACATTGGCACCAAGAAAGAGCGCGAAGAGCGCGTCGCTGAACTGCTGGAGTTGGTGGGGTTGAACCCGTATTTTGTGCGCCGCTACCCGCATGAGTTCTCCGGCGGGCAGCGCCAACGCATCGGGCTGGCGCGCGCGCTTGCCCTCAACCCCAGCTTCATCGTCGCCGACGAGCCGATCTCGGCGCTCGACGTGTCCATTCAGGCGCAGGTGGTCAACCTGCTGCAAAAGCTGCAAGAGGAACTCGGCCTGACTTACCTGTTCATCGCCCACGACCTGAGCATGGTGCGCCACCTGTGCAACCGGGTCGCGGTCATGTACCTGGGCAAGATCGTCGAGATCGCCGAGAGCGAAGAGCTTTACACCAACCCGTTGCATCCCTATACCCAGGCGCTGCTGTCGGCGGTGCCGGTGCCGGACCCGACGGTTGAGGAGAAGCGCCAGCGCATCATCCTGAAGGGGGACGTGCCCAGCCCGGTCAACCCGCCGAAAGGCTGCCATTTCAACACGCGCTGCCCGGTCTCGGTTGATGTGTGCTATGAAGAAGACCCGGAGCTGGTCGAGGCGCTGCCCAGTCACTGGGTGGCCTGCCATCGCGTGAACTAAGAGACCGTATGGAAAGGTCTGCGCTACGATTTACCTCACCCCTCAATCC
>JAGPFT010000563.1 GCA_018056405.1 Anaerolineae bacterium | reverse complement strand
CAAGGACGACCTATACGATCTGGTCGAGATAGGAAAGGTGGGGCGCAGTTTGCTGCACGTGCTCCAACGGATGAACCTCCAGTACCGGGGCATGCGGGATGAACTCATCAGACAAGGCAAGACCCATGCCCGTAACGGGCAAGAACAGACCGTCTGGGGGCCATACATGTGGCACAGCGCCTATCTGCTTACCCGCCTGGCCGAGCGCTCAAAAGGCGATGCCGCACAGGGGGTAAGGAAGCTGCGCGACGACCTGAGCGCGGAAGACTTCCGCGCCATTGAGACCGTCGGCCTGGCCGCTCGCTGGGCCGAGGCATTGACACGATCGGAAAAGCAGATGAAGGAGGTAAGTGACTGATGGGATACAGACCACCACAGACGAAACCAGGTGCGTCAGGAAGACCTAACTTCCCTGATCTACGCCGGATCATTCAGGGAACTGATGTGGATAGCACTCGCCAGCTAGTCAAGACAGCACAAGAGTGGGGGGAACACCTGGCCCGGCAGAAACTAACAACGTCACAGATTCGCACCATTTTTGGCTTGGTGCGGCTCATTGAACTGAGCTGGCCAAGCGACATCAACGATCCTGAGCGCGCGCGGAGGGCTGAGCGCGATCTAATCCTGCTCAAGCCCAAACTGGCGTATCAAGCGCAGCGCGATGCCGACAAGAACAAACAAACACAGCCAGTGCGCCAACTAGAGGAGTTGCTGTCGCCGGCGATCGATCTGGTGCAAGGAGATCGGGACAATTTCCAGCGTTTCGTGGATTTCTTCGAGGCTGTCCTGGCTTATCACAAAGCCGCAGGTGGAGGCGAAAGATGACTCTCAGACTCTATGGACGTGTGTTCATCGCTGGCGACGTTGTGGTCAAGACCGGACTCCATATCGGTGGATCGGGTGGAGCGTTTGCCATTGGGGGTGTTGACAATCCGGTCATTTTTGACCAACTGACGCGCCAGCCGTACATCCCTGGCTCTTCGCTGCGGGGCAAGATGCGCTCTCTAACCGAGAAGTACCTCGGTCGGGTGACCGGACAGCGCATCAGCCAGATCGAGATCCACTCATGCCGTACAGATCGGGAGAACTACGCCGACTGTCCCATCTGCAATATCTACGGGATCACGGCTGAGGACTTCAACATGCCAACCCGTCTGGTTGTGCGCGACGTGCCACTCAGGGCTGACTCCGCGGAACGCCTGCAAGCGGCCAAGACGAGTCTGCCATACACCGAGGTGAAGACCGAGGTGACCATCGATCGCGTCACGTCCCAGGCTACACCGCGCGATGTCGAGCGCGTGCCAGCAGGCGCTGTGTTCGGTCCCATGGAGCTGGTCTACAGCATCTACGAAGCCAACGATGTCAACTGGCTATCGGTGCTGCTAGATGGGCTTGAACTCCTCCAGGATGACTATCTTGGAGGACTTGGCTCACGTGGCAGCGGCAAGATCGTCTTTGAGAACTTGGTGCTAACACTCAAGCGCGCCGACAGCTATCGCCGCCCAGTTCCATTGGGGGAGTTCGCCACGCTGGATGAGCTGTCGGAGCAGTCGGCAGCGATCATCGAGAGGGTCCGGTCCGAACTTCAAGACGGGACGTGAGCCATGACTCGCAACGCCTATCGGCTGAAACCATCCCCTGGCGGCGGCTTTCATCTGGGGCGCGAGGGACTGGACCAGGAGGTCAGCAGCGAGACGTTTCCTTCTGACTCGCTCTCCGCTGCGCTGATTGCCGTCCAGATTGCGCGTGGGGGACCGGCACCCACAAAAGACATCCTAGAGTCGTCGCTCAGTCTGTCATCAGTCTTTCCGTTCGCCGGCGATCTGCTGCTCTTCCCGATGCCACGTCTGCGCGTCAACCTGAGCGATACTTCCCGCCCCGGCGTGACCAAAGCGCTCAAGAAACTGCACTACGTGTCGCCTGCCATCCTGACCCGCCTGCTGCAAGGCAACTCGATGGATCAATGGTTGCCCCAAGACACCGGCCCGTCGCAGGGTCTCTTGCTGCAGGATGGCAAGGTCTGGATCGCTCAGCAAGAAAACAAACTGCTGCCCGCCAACTGGCACAAACTCGACAAGGCGGTGTTGAAAGCAACGCCTATCTGGAAGTCGCAGCGCGTGCCGCGCGTGGCCATTGACCGCATCAGCAACAGCAGCCAGATCTATCATGTGGGGCGCACAACCTTTGCCCCTGACTGCGGACTATGGTTCCTGGCCGATCTTGACCCGCAGCAAGTGAGCCTGTTTGAGAACCTGCTGGCATACCTGAGCGACAGCGGCATCGGCGGCGAGCGCTCCGCCGGCTACGGGGCGTTCACCGTGGGACGGACAGCCCCACCCCCTCTGCCGTCGCCCGACCGCGCACAGCGCGTCATGACCCTCTCGCGCTATAACCCGACGAAGGACGAAATTGACGCGGGCGTGCTTCACGAGGGAGCCAGCTACGAATTGGTGGATGTCGGCGGGTGGCTGGCCTCGCCCGACGGCCCCGCGCAGCGGCGCAAGCGCGTGCGCATGATCGAGGCTGGGTCGGTGCTGCAGCAGCCAGCCGGGATCACC
>JAGPFT010000562.1 GCA_018056405.1 Anaerolineae bacterium | reverse complement strand
GTCCACGCGAATCCAGTAGAACCACTGCGGGTGCGCGCCGATCCAGGCCCCATCTTTGGAGGCCGTGCGCAGGACGAACTCCATGACCACGCGCATCCCCAGGCGATGCGCGGCTTCGACAAAGCCCGCAAACAACGTGTCCACTGGCAGTCCCAGCGCCGGCTCGTCCAGGGCTTCGTCCAGCGCATAGGGGTCGCGGATGCCGTAGGGTGATCCCAGCGTGCCCTTCTTGCCATCCTGCCCCACTGCCGTGATTGGCAGCAGGTGCACCGTGTTGATGCCCAGGCTGCGGATATACGGCAACAGCGCGATGCTCTTGAGCAGCGTCCCTGTCTCACGCCAGCCATCCGGCGAAGGGCCAATCGCCAACAGGCCGTCGTGCGTGTGATCGTAGGCCGCCGTCACGCGCGGGAACAGGTTGTAGACGATGGCGTAGCGCGTCCACGCCCCGCCCGCGCCCTGAATCAGCGGCTGCGCCGGTTGCGCGGCGATCCATTCCAGCTTGGCGGCGTAGAAGTCGTAGGGATTGACCGCCTGCGCCGCCGGATGTTCATGATCTACCCACAGCCCAGGCACATAGTAGGGCTGCGTCAGAGCGCGCTTGCTCCCGCGCAGCGCCGCGATGATTTGTTGCAGTGCTGTCATACAAACTCACTCCGCGTGCAGAACGCTTGTCGGATAAGAACCGGGCTACAGATGCCCTTGCAAACCCCCGTGATCGCCCTGCCACACAAAAAAGGGAGGCTATGCTCCCTTCCCTGCGTGCGCTGCTGCGCCTGCTTACTGATTATAGTCGGCTCCGAAGACCTCGGCCATCAGCGGCCCAAGCTTCGCCCGGTTGGGAACAAGAATATCCTGGCCCTGCCAGTTCGTCGGGATAACATATTCCCAGCCCAGCACAGCATTCCGGTAGTTCGTCGAAGGGATGTCCTTGACCCACCACGCCAACTGGAGAATCTGGTCGAGGCTCAGCCCTGTGTCAATGCCTTCTCTCAGTTCGGACCACAGCGCAGGTGCCTGCACAGCAAGCTCTGGGATCATGTTGTAGGCCGTTACCTTGTCGCGGACGGCATAGATCACCTGCTGCTGGCGGCGGTTGCGGTCAATGTCGTCGCTGGCATGGCGGCTGCGCGCGTACTTGAGCGCCGTCGCCCCGTCCATCTGGTGCCACCCTGCTTCGATATAGAACGGGTCGTAGCCGTAGTTCATGTCAGGATACAGCGGATCGTAGATGTCCTGAGCGACCTCCACGTTGATCCCGCCAATCAGATCAATCACCCGCGTGAACGTATCGAAATTGACCAGCACGTACTCGTTGACGCGGATGCCGAAGTTGTACTGCACCGTCTGCATGGCCAAGCGCGGCCCGCCGCCCGGCCCCTCTAGCTCGCCGGCGCTGTACGCCGTGTTGACGCGCTGCGGCCCGTAGCCGGGCACGTCCACGTACAGGTCGCGCGGGATGCTCATCATCCCCACGCTGTTAGTGCGCGGATCGAGGCTGATCAGGATCATGGTGTCCGTGCGCACCGATGCGCCGAACTCCCCTGGCCGCCAGTCCATGCCCATGACCAGCACGGTAAAGCGCTCCTTCCCATCCCAGGGGCGGATGATCATGCTCTGGCCGTCGCCCAACATGCCGCCCACCGGCGCATCGCCCGACGCAGCCAACACGCCGCCGGGGCCATACAGCACCGAGGTTGGCTCAAGCGGCGGGGCGCTGGTCGCCACCGTCCCTTGCGCGCTGCGCGTCGCCTGCAACAAGAAGAACGCCACCATGCTCAGGATGACGGTCATGCCCAGCACCGCCGCAGCAATAATTACCCACGCCCAGTCATCGGGCGCGCCTAGCTCGCGCCGCACCTTGCGCCGCTGCACGCGGTCGCGCGCTGTCTTGCCGCGCCGTCCGCGCCCATACAGTGGCGTGGAGGGTGGCTCAGGCGAGGGCATTGCCGCCGGTTGGCCCGGAAAACTGTACCAATGCCCGGCTGTTGTTGGCGCGGTCTTCGGCGGGCGGGGGGGTATCCCTGGTGCGTCGGGCGGGGGCACGGAGTCCATGTGCTGCTGCGTCTGGGCCGGATCGTCGGGCGTCATAGATGGCTCCACTACGGTCATACCCGGTATTGTAGCGTCAAACGCCTAAAGCACAATCTCCTGCCAGTGTGCTAGAATCCTGCTGTCAGGTGACGGAATCCCACCTGAGGAGCAAGGTTCCCAATGACTCAAGTATGCTGGCGGCTGTTGATCACGCCGCCCGCCGACGGCCCCCTGAACATGGCGGTTGACCAGGCGATCATGGAAGCGGTCGCCGCCGGGCGCGTCCCGCCCACGTTGCGCTTCTTCGCCTGGACTCCCCCCTGCCTGTCGCTGGGCTACACGCAGCCCGTCGCCGACGTAGACCGCGCGCGCTTGGCAGCGCGCGGCTGGGACCTCGTCCGGCGCATGACCGGCGGGCGGGCCATCCTGCACACCGACGAGCTCACCTACAGTGTCGCTCTGCCCGCCACCGATCCCGTCGTCGCTGGCGGCGTCGTCGAGAGCTACCGCCGCCTCAGCGCAGCACTGG
>JAGPFT010000561.1 GCA_018056405.1 Anaerolineae bacterium | reverse complement strand
GTGAAGAACAGCACGTGATCGAGCGAGCCGGCAGCGTAGAGATGCTCGACCGAGTCCTCTTCGCGGGTGGCCATGCCGGTGACGCCCTTGCCACCGCGCCGCTGCGAGCGGTAGGCGGCGACCGGCACGCGCTTGATGTAGCCGCGCTCGGTCAGGCTGATCAGCACCTCTTCGTCGCGGATCAGGTCGCTGTCCACGAAGTCGGTCATCACGTCGAGCGCCAGCTCGGTGCGGCGGTCGTCACCGTACTTTTCGGCGAGCGCGTTCACATCGTCGCGGATGAGGGCCAGAATCTTGCGCGGCGAGCGCAACAGGTCTTCCAGGTAGGCGATGTACTCGCGAATCTGGTGGTACTCATCCTCGATCTTCTGCCGTTCCAGGGCGGCCAGGCGGCGCAACTGCATGTCGAGGATGGCGTTGGCCTGGGCCTCGCTGAGGGCGAAACGCTCCATCAACTGGGCGCGGGCGATGTCGGTGTCGTCGGCATGGCGGATGGTGCGGATGATGTCGTCAATGTAGGCCAGCGCCTTGAGCAGCCCTTCGAGGATGTGGGCGCGGGCGCGCGCCTTGGCCAGCTCGTACTCGCTGCGGCGGCGGATGACCGTGCGGCGGTGATCAATGTAAATCTGCAGGGCGCGGCGCAGGCTGAGCAAGCGCGGCTCGCCATCTACCAGGGCCAACATCTGCACGCCGAAGGTGCTTTGCAGTTGGGTGTATTTGAACAGCCGGTTGAGCACCGTGCGCGGCTGGGCGTGTTTTTTCAATTCGATGACGATGGACAGGCCACGCCGGTCGGATTCGTCGCGCAGGTCGCTGATCATCTCCAGCCGCCCGTCGCGCACCAGGGCGGCGATGCGCTCCAGGATGGACGATTTGTTGACCTGGTAGGGAATCTCGGTGACGACGATGCGGTAGCGCTCACCGCCGCGCATCTCCTGAATCTCGGCGCGGGCGCGCATGACGATGCGCCCCTTGCCGGTGGCGTAGGCTTCCTTAAGCTCCGCCCCGCCAACGATCAGCGCGCCGGTGGGGAAGTCCGGCCCCTGGACGTACTCCATCAGCTCGTCAATGGTGATGTCGGGAATAGCGTCGTCCGGCTCGCCGGGGTGGGCAATCATGCGGTCAATCATGAAGGTGATGGCGGCGGCGATCTCGCGCAGGTTGTGCGGCGGGATGTTGGTCGCCATGCCGACGGCGATGCCGCTGGTGCCGTTGATCAGCAGGTTGGGCAGCTTGGCGGGGAGCACCTGCGGCTCGTTGAGCGAGGCGTCGAAGTTGGGCATGAAGTCCACCGTGTTCATGCCGATGTCTTCGATCAGTTCTTCAGCGATGGCGGCCAGCCGCGCCTCGGTGTAACGCATGGCGGCGGGGCTGTCGCCGTCAATGCTGCCGAAGTTGCCCTGCCCATCCACCAGCATGTAGCGCATGGAGAAGTTCTGGGCCATGCGGGCCATGGCGTCATAGACCGCCGAGTCGCCGTGCGGGTGGTACTTGCCGAGCACTTCGCCGACGATACGCGCCGATTTCTTATAGGCAGAATTGGCGCGGATGCCCATGTCGTACATGGCGTAGAGGATGCGGCGGTGCACGGGCTTGAGGCCGTCGCGGGCATCGGGCAGGGCGCGGGCCACGATGACGCTCATGGCGTAGTCGAGGTACGACTCGCGCATCTCCTGGTCAATTTTGATCTGTCTGACCGTCCCGAAATCCATCGAGTCCATAGGGGTGTGTCCTGACTAGCGAGGCGCGCATAGGAAGCGCGCCGCGCGTGCGAATCATCCGGGCGACCAAAGTGTGCGAGTCGCCCGGAGGGTGTCGTCTGTCTGCATCTGGGGCCGCTGGTGAGTCGCTCAAGCTGGCGTGGGGCAGGCCTCTCGCCCCGCGATTGTGTTAAGGAGATTATAGCGTGCGGGGGGGATTCGGGCGAATTTCGGCGGGTATGTGCCAGGGCAATTGCACCAAAACTTGCCAGGAGCACTTTGGCGGGGAGCAGCGCGACGACGACAGACTTCGGAAGTCTCAGAGCCGTTTGAGAAGCCTTATACCCGCTTCTGCCCCATCCCTGGCCTTTCCCCCACGAGGGGGGAAGGGAGAAAAGCGCGCACTCCAGGCCCCTGAACTCCTTGTGGGTTCAGGGGCGGATAGGCGTTGAGCCTCACCCCCCGGCCCCCTCTCCACGTGGTGGAGAGGGGGGAGTCAGGCCGCTATGAAGTCCCCTCTCCACCACGTGGGGAGGGGATTTAGAGGTGGGGCTAATCGCGCACACCCTCACCTTGTTCATCTCAATGATTCTCACTTGCCTGTCCGTCCTTGAACTCCTTGTGGGGGAAGGGTTTGGGGTGGGGGACAACTTCTTAAATGGCCTCTCTGCAGGAGATCAGGGCTTGCTGCGCATAAAATTCCAGGCACAAGGGCATGGGTGCATTCGGATTTGGGGGCAGGTGCAGAGATCGGTTGCAGACCTCACCCCCCGGCCCACTCTCCATATATGGAGAGGGGGAGTAAGTATCTGGCTCAGTCCCCTCTCCGCGTGTGGAGAGGGGATTGAGGGGTGAGGTAAACC
>JAGPFT010000560.1 GCA_018056405.1 Anaerolineae bacterium | reverse complement strand
AAATGACGGCGCGCCGCCAGGCGGATAGGCTGATCCGCGAGCACGTGGTGGCGCAGCTCAAGACGCAACTTAACCGGCTGTCTGAGATCGAAAAAGTGCTGCTCGATGCTGGCGGGCTGTCGTTCATGAGCAAGACACGCAGCGCGAAGACCAAGTTCCAGACGTACATTGACCGCATTGCCACCGATACGCCAGGATATTCCGGTTTCTTCGACGCGGTGAAGATCGGCGAGGATGACCTGGGTGTGATCTATGCATTCGACCAGGCGCTGCTCGATTATGTGGACAAGTTCGCGCTGACGCTGGACACGCTACGTGACGCGGCGGTGCGGGGTGAGGGTGTCGAAGAGGGAATTCGCACGCTGGACGCGCTGACAGTGGAGGCGAACGAAGCCTACAGCCTGCGCGAGAATGTGTTGATGGGGATTGAGTAGCTCATGCTAGCTGCCAGCGACAGGGGCGTGCAAGGAGAGATGACCAATGCCGCGCATTATTGATGTTGTGTCGCACGACAATATCATGGACGATGAGCTGTGCTACCGCGAACCTCAGGGTGGCTCAGGCGATTTTCGGATGGGGTCGCAGGTGATTGTGCAGGAGAGCCAGGCGGCGGTATTTGTGCGCCAGGGCCAGGTGCTCGATGCGCTGGGGCCAGGGTCGCACACGCTGAGCACGGCCAACCTCCCCCTCCTGTCGAGTCTGATCGGGCTGGTGACCGGGGGGCGCAATCCCTTCACGGCAGAGCTGTACTTCGTCAACCTCAAGGACCTGCCGCAGGTGCCCTGGGGAACCAACCCGCCGATTGTGCTGGAAACGCCGGGCAAGGGCGTGGGCGTGGTGCTGCTGATCACGCATGGCGTGATTGACATCGGCATTGACGATCCGCTGCGCTTCATGAAGCAATACGGCGTCGGCAAGCCCATCGTCCGGCTGGGCGACATCCGCGAGCGCATTCAGTCCATGTTGCTGGGCGAGGTTGCGTCGCTGTTGTCATCGTCTGGCGCGGCCAGCGTCATGGACGCCAACCGGCTGCTATCGGACCTGGAAGGCGCGGCGCTGGCCCGGCTGAACGAGCAGTTCGCGGCCATCGGGATGCGTATCAAGGCGTTTGAGGCCAAGCCCTTCACCGCCAAAGAGGTCAGCACTGAAGAACTGCGCAACTACGTGGACTTCGAGACGTGGGAGCGCATTCGCCGCCTGGAAGTGGCCGACGCCGCCGCCAGTAACACGGGCGTGGGCGGCGGGCTGGCTGGCGCGGGTGTGGGGTTGGGCGTCGGCCAGCAGATCGGCGCGGCGCTGAACCCCGATGCGGCGGCGCTGCAACAGCAGCAGCAGATGATGATGATGCAGATGATGCAGCAAATGATGCAGCAACAGCAGGGGCAGCAGGCTCCCGCCCAGGCGACGTCCACTGTGCCGCAGACGGCGGCGGAGGTTCGCGCCTATCTCGACCAGCTTGACGCCAAGTTGATGGCTGGCGAAGTCTCTGAGGAGCTTTACAACAAGCTATACGCCAAGTGGGAAGCGCGCCTGAAGGAGCTTGGCGGCTGAGTCACGTCGCTGAGCCGGAGAATGACCAGGGCAGGGGTGTGCTGTGTGCACGCCCCTGTTTTGTTAAGACGGCGGCCAGCGAAGGGTCGTCAGGGTGAAGGAGTCGCCGAGCAGCGCGCCTGCCGCGTCGTAGACGGGCAACCGGTCGCCCGTCTGGGGGTCGTACAGTCCCACTTCGAGGGTGTACGTCCCTGGGGCCAGGCGCAGTTCCGGCGAGCTGAGTAGGTGGTACGGGTCGCGGTAGAGTGTCCCCGGCTCCCAGGCCAGCGTGCTGGCGAAGCCGTCCAGCGGGCGATGATCGTCCTGATCCCACAGTGAACTGCCCGTCGCCGGGTTCGGCGCGCCGGTCAGGTGGACGAACACCGTGTAGTCCACCGCAGACTGGGCCAGCGGCTCCCAGTACAGCAGGACGGTGAGGGCCGGGGCGGTTGCCCCAGGGCCTTGCAGAGTATGCCCGGCCAGCCGCACTATCTCACCGAAGCGCACGTTCTGCCGGACGGCGATCTCGGCCTCGTGCGGCGTCCAGCGCCGAAACTGCATCACGTCGAAGCCGGCAGGCACGTCGTAGCTGATCTGCTGCATGGCATCGGCCAGGAAGCCCTCTGCCTCCGGCAAGCGCCCCACGAGCCAGATACCCCGGTAGAAGTTGACCTGCGGCTGAAGCTGCGCGCGGATCGGCGCGTCGGGAACCAGGCTGGTCTCGTCGGCGGGGCCGGGGTAGTAGTAACCGAAAGCGGGGTCAGGGACGACCTGCAGAACCAGGTCGCCAGGGGCGGCGCGCTCTTGCAGATAGGCGGCCAGCCCCGGCCAGTCGGGGGCTTTGGGCGAGTCGCCGCGATAGTACGGCCCCAGCTCGGTGATGCCCAGCACAGGCACAGCCAGGAGCAACGCCAGCGCCCCGTGCGTGACCGGCCTGGATAGCGGCGGACGATCTGTATGGGGCACGGTCAGCGCCCCCGCCGTCAGGATGATGAAGGCGGGGACTGTGGCGATCAGGTAGCGAGGGTCGAAGA
>JAGPFT010000559.1 GCA_018056405.1 Anaerolineae bacterium | reverse complement strand
GATCCGCCGCGCCCTGACTGCTGCCCAGGAGCGAGAACAACCACTGGAGAAAGGGAATTGACGATGCTTGAGATTGGACAGAAAGCCCCCGATTTCACGCTGCCTGGCGTGGACGACGCTACCCATTCGCTGGCGGCGTTGCTGGCCGACCACAAGGCAGTCGCCGTCATCTTTAGCTGCAACCACTGCCCGTATGTGCGCGCCTGGGAAGATCGCATGATCGCCATCCAAAGCGACTACGCGGCGCGCGGCGTAGCCCTGGTCGCCATCAACGCTAATGACGCGACCCGCTACCCTGACGATGATTTCGCCTCCATGAAAAAGCGCGCGGCGGAGCAGGGTTTCAATTTCCTCTACCTGCGCGATGAAACGCAGGAAGTCGCCCGCGCCTACGGTGCCACGCACACGCCGCACGTCTTCTTGCTCGACAGCGAGGGCGTGCTCCGCTACCGGGGGGCGATTGACGACAGCTACGAAGACCCCGCTTCGGTCGAGTTCCCGTACCTGCGCGACGCACTGGAAGCGGTGCTGGCCGGCCAGGCTCCCAAGATCGCGATCACCGACGCCGTCGGCTGTACCGTGAAGTGGAAAGCCGCCTGAGCCTTAAGAGACAGTTTGAGAAGTCTTTCTAACCCCTATCCCCCCGGCCCCCTTTCCCCGCAAGCAGAGAAAGGGGGAGCAAGCTCAAGTCCCTCCCTGCTGGCGGGGAGGGATTTAGGGTGGGGTTGTCCTTCTTCTCAAATGGCCTCTAACGTGGCGCTTGCGCCAGGCTGATAGGCGGGCTTCCCACAGGCGACTGCGCCCCAGTACAAAGTCTCCGTCCAAGTATGCACCGATGAGGAGTGCCTAGCGCATGGCGTATCAGCATATCCAGGTCCCCACGCACGGGGAGAAGATCAAGTGCCTCTCTGGCCCGGGCTGCATTCCGGATCGCCCGATCCTCGCTTTCATTGAGGGCGATGGGATTGGCCGCGACATCATGGCCGCGTCGCGGCGGGTGTGGGACGCCGCCGTAGAGAAGGTCTATGGTGGCCGGCGGCAGATCGCCTGGATGGAAATCTACGCCGGCGAGAAGGCTGCGGGACTCTACGGTGGAGACTACCTGCCAGCAGAGACCTTCGACGCGCTGCGCGAGTTCGCGGTGGGGATCAAGGGGCCGTTGACGACTCCGGTTGGCGGCGGGTTCCGCAGCCTGAACGTGACGCTGCGCCAGGTGCTCGACCTGTATGCCTGCGTGCGCCCAGTCAAATACTACCAGGGCGTGCCGGGGCCCATGCGCGAGCCGCAGCACGTGGATATGGTCATCTTCCGCGAGAATACCGAGGATGTCTACGCGGGGATCGAGTATCAGGCCGGGACGCCGGAGAACGAGAAGCTGGCCCGCTTCCTGCGCGAGGAAATGGGCGCGGAGTTCTTCGAGGGCAGCGGCCTGGGCGTCAAGCCGATCAGCGCCTTCGCCAGCAAGCGCCTGATGCGTTTTGCCCTGCGCTACGCCATCGAGCGCCAGCGCAAGAGCGTGACCATCATGCACAAGGGCAACATCATGAAGTACACCGAGGGCGCGTTCCGCACCTGGTGCTACGAAGTGGCCCGCGACGAGTTCGGCGAACACACCCTCACCGAGGATGAACTGTGGGAGAAGCACGGCGGGGTGCAGCCGGAGGGCAAGATCGTCATCAAAGATCGCATCGCCGACATCATCTTCCAGCACGTGCTGCTGCGCCCGGCGGAGTTCGATGTGATTGTCGCGCCGAACCTGAACGGCGATTACCTGTCGGATGCGCTGGCGGCGCAGGTGGGTGGGGTGGGCATCGCGCCGGGGGCCAACATCGGCGATCAGGTGATGCTCTTTGAGGCGACGCACGGCACCGCGCCCAAATACGCCGACCAGGATCGGGTCAACCCCGGCTCGCTGCTGCTCAGCGGGGTGATGATGCTGGAGTTCCTGGGGTGGTGGGAAGCCGCTGACCTGATCAAGCGCACCTACGAGCGCACCATCCAGCAGAAGATCGTCACCTACGATTTCGCCCGCCAGATGGACGGGGCGACCGAGGTCAGGACGAGCGAGTTCGCCACCGCGCTGATCCACAACATGAGCGCCTGACAGCAAGGCCACGCCTCAACCGCGCTGCAACCGACAGAACGGGAGGGGCCTAGTGCACGTTGGCGGAAGTCCACTAGTGGCTGTTCGATGGTTTACCCCACCCTGAATCCCTCCCCGCCAGCAGGGAGGGACTTGAGTCTGCCCCCCCTTTCCCTGCTTGCGATACTGTTGGCGAACTAAGCACGCGCTGGTTTCGTAGGGGCGCAGCAGAGTGTCACACGACGGAGGGTTATGCGACGAAATCCGGCCATAAGGTTTTACTCCCTGGCGGTGACGACAACTGGAACTGCTCATCACCCTTGTCTCGGAACGTGACCAGACGGGCACTCATGTCCGCGTCAGAAGCCGTTTGAAAGCCTCACCCCCCGGCCCCCTCTCCACGTGGTGGAGAGGGGGAGTCATGGTGTGGTTACGTCCCCTCTCCGCGTGTGGAGAGGGGATGGAGGGGTGAGGTAAAGCCGCACGT
>JAGPFT010000558.1 GCA_018056405.1 Anaerolineae bacterium | reverse complement strand
GTCCAGGGCGATGGCATCGGTTGCTGCGCCGAAGCTGCCCACCGTTCCGGCGATAAGCTGGCTGCGGCGCTCGAAGTCGAGCACGTAGAGAATGCTGCCATCGTTGGGTGCCCAGGCGGGCATCCGTCCCCGGCCAACGAGCACAGGGGCCAGTTCCGGCTGGTCAACTCGCTTGACATAGACGCCCTCCACGCCGTTGGCGAGGGCGGTGTAGGCGATGCTGTTCCCATCGTGGCTCCAGGCGGCGTGGTTTTCGTAGATGTCGGGCGTGGCGGTCAGGTTGACGGCCAGGGCATCGCCGCCGTCTGCATCCAGGCTGAGGATGAAGATGTCGCGGCTTCCATCGCGCCAACTGGTAAAAGCGATGTGCCGGCCCCCTGGCCCCCAGGCTGGCTCGGTGTCGGGGCCGGGGGTGAAGGTAGCGCGCAGCGCGCCTTCGCTGGCGGCGCGAGCCGGGTCGGAACTGATGATGTAGATGTCCAGGTCTTGGGTATCGTCGTTGTAGCCCTCGTAGGCCAGGAAAGCTCCATCTGGACTCCAGGTGGGCGCGCCCTCGAAGCCCGGCGTATAGGTCAGCCGGGTGATGGCCCCCGTGTCCACCTGCATGATGTACAGTTCCCAGTTGCCGTCGCGCCGGCTGGCGAAGGCCAGGCGCGTCCCGTCCGGCGACCAGGCCGGATCGCGGTCGTCGGCGGGGCTGTTGGTCAGGCGGAGCGGCTCGCTTTCGCCGACGCCGATTACCCAGATGTCGTCCTGGCCGTTCTCGCGCAGCGTGTAGGCCAGGCTGCCGCCGGCGCGCAAGGGGTCGGGAATGGGCGTGGGCGTGGGCAGCGGCGTGGGGAAGAGCGCGGTCGGCACGGGCGTATCCGCCGCCTGCGGCCAGCCGCCGCCCCCTGAAGGCAGCGGCTCGTCCTCATTGTCGGTGGTCTGGACGACGACAACGGCTAGCAGGACGAGCAACAGCAGCACAGCGAAGGCGCTGAGGGCGCGGTTCTGGGCCAGCAGCGGGTCTTTGACGACGGCGGGCTTAAGCTCAGCTTCTGCAGCACGCTGAACCATGCGGTCGCGGCGGCGCGCAGACGAGGCCCCCACTACCTCCTGCGTTGTCCCGTAGGCCTGTTGCGCGGTGCGGACGGTGCCGGTAAGCAGGCCCACTACCAGGGTGAGCAGCCCGATGACGCCGCGCACAATGGCGATGAAGAACCCGAATATGGCCCGGCGCAGCCCGGCAGCCTGCTGAAGGAGCGCCATCGCCGCCCAGGCCGCGATGCGCAAGGCGGCGTTGGCCAGGCGGTCGGTGACGCGGAACGTGCGAACTAACATGCCCCAAGCCCTATCGGTGCGCGCCGTCTCTGGTGACTACGCGGCGGCAGTCACGAGCGAATTCTACATCCACACCCCGGTCAGCACAAACGGCGGGGCGCAGACGGGTGCGTGCAAAGGTTGTCAGCCACTCGTTTGACGTAGAAGCATTGACCTCACCCCCTGGCCTCGCTACGCTCAGCCTTTCCCCCTCTCCGTCAACGGAGAGGGGGAGCGAGGCGCGCCAGCGCCGAACGGGGGTGAGGTAGACAAGGCACTCCCAACGACCTGACGGATTTTGCTCGCGAGCGACGACGGCCCTGGCAGCAGGGGTGGCTCTCAGGAGGCGGGCAGCAGGTCGCGGGCGAAGGCGCTCAGCGCCGCTGTGCCGCCAGTGTGCCAGAACAGCACGCGCTGCTCGCGGGCGAATGCGCCGCGCCGCACCAGGTCGAGCAGCCCCGCCAACGCCCGCCCGGTGTACACGGGGTCTACCAGGATACCTTCCAGTCGGGCAAGCAACTG
Organism: Anaerolineae bacterium; assembly: GCA_018056405.1. Taxonomy (GTDB): domain Bacteria; phylum Chloroflexota; class Anaerolineae; order Aggregatilineales; family Aggregatilineaceae; genus UBA2029. The sequence goes on along the minus strand of JAGPFT010000558.1, from coordinate 755 downwards.
GATAGCCTCGCGCTCGCGCGCGGTGACGACGGCATAGCCCGCCCCGCAATAGCCGTCGTCCACGAGGATTGTCTCGACAGGCGGCGTCCAGTCCAGGCCGAGCAGCCGCGCACCGTCGGCAGCCAGGGCAGCGATGCGCGGGGCGGACGCGGCGGCGGGCTGATCCACGCTGATGCCCAACAGCCGCACGGAATCCGGGATGCCCGCCAGGTGCGCACCGAGCAGCATCCCCGCCTGCGTCCCGCCAGAACTGGTGGCAAAGACGTGGACGGCGAACCAATCCGGCGACTCGATCTGCGCGATGACTTCGCGCGTGGCGGCGACGTAGCCCATCAGCCCCAGGGCGTTCGAGCCGCCGTAGGGGATGATATAGGGGCAGCGACCAGCGGCGCGCAGCGAGTCTTCGACGCGGGCGAGGGTCGCGGCGTAAGGGGCGCGCTCGTCTGTCCAGTGGACTGTCGCGCCGAGCAGATGGCAGAGCAGCAGGTTACCTTCCAGTTGGGCGGGCGGCTGGCCGCCCGGCGCGTAGAGGACGAGGTGCGCGTCCAGCCCCAGGGCAGCCGCGCCAGCAGCAGTCTGGCGGGCGTGGTTGGACTGGGTGGAGCCGGCGGTGATCACGCAGTCCGCCCCGGATTCCAGCGCGGCGGCCAGCAGATACTCCAGCTGGCGCGCTTTGTTGCCCCCGGTGCCCAGGCCCGCCTGGCCGTCGCGCTGGAGGTAGGGGGGGGGCCCGCCGAGGGGGGCGCTCAGGCGGG
>JAGPFT010000557.1 GCA_018056405.1 Anaerolineae bacterium | reverse complement strand
TGGCAACGGGAACGGAACCCCCCTGGTCTATATGGAGCGCATCACCCGGCGCTTTGGGCTGATCGCCGCGCTGGAGGATGTGTATTTCGCAGTGGATCGCGGCGAGATCGTCGGGCTGCTGGGCGATAACGGGGCTGGCAAGTCCACGCTGATCAAGGTGCTGACAGGCGTGCATCCGCCCACTGAGGGGCAGATCTACTTCGAGGGCCAGCCGGTGCGCATCACTTCGCCCAAAGTGGCCCGCGCGCTGGGCATCGAGACGGTCTACCAGGACCTGGCGCTCGTCAACCTGATGAGCATCTCCCGTAACTTCTTCCTGGGGCACGAACCAATGCGTCGTCTGGGGCCGTTCATGCTCCTGGACAAGGAAGAAATGGGCGAGAAGACGATTCATGCGCTGGGCGACATCGGCATTGAGATTCGCCACCCGCAGGAAGAAGTGCTGCGCATGTCGGGTGGCGAACGGCAGTCCGTCGCCATTGGCCGCGCCAAGTATTTCGGGTCTAAGGTGCTCATTCTTGACGAGCCGACCTCGGCCCTGTCGGTCGGCGAGACGCGCAAGGTGCTCGGCTACACCAAGGAAGCAAAGAAGGCCGGCCTGGGGGTGATCTTCATCACCCACAACATCGGCCACGTCTACCAGGTCGCCGACCGCTTCACAATCATCAGTCACGGGCACAAGGTCGGCGACTTCCTGAAAGATGAGGTCTCGCAGGAAGAGATCTCCGACATGATTATGGGCGGTCCCATCCCGGAGCGGCTGGCGAAAGTTGCCGAGGAGCGCGAAGCCGCACTGCTTCGCCTGCGCGATCAGATGCTTGACCGGGCCGCACCGGTCATGCTTGCTCGCGAGGCGCGCACTCGCCGCCGCAACTGGATCATCGTTGCCGCTGTGCTCGCCGCCATCCTGATCATCGCCGGCTTGCTGGTGAGCGGCGGCGTGTTCAGCGGCCCGGAGCCAACGCCGACGATCACGCCTGTGCCGACGGTAGACCTGGCCGCTCTGCCCCAGCCAGTGACCGACGCGATCAACCAGCTTCAGAACGATCCCGATCCGGGCAAGCGAGCGATTGCTGCTAAGATGCTGGGCGCGGACCGCTTCCGCGAGTATTCGCTGGCGGCGGTCGAGCCGCTGATCGCTGCGCTGCAGGACGAGGCGTTTGAGGTGCGTGCTGCTGCGGCCTGGGCCCTGGGCAAGATTGGCGATCCGCGCGCTATTGAGCCGCTGCAAGTGCTGCTGCGCGACAACTACTCGCCCGTGCGCGACGCCGCTGCCGAGGCACTGATGGTTGGCTTCGACATGTATTGCTCGGACGCCGAAGGGTGCAAGCCCAAGGGCGCGCTGCACTGAGCGCTGAGGGTGCGTTTGTTAGGCCGTTCCCCCCACCCCAAACCCCTCCCCCACAAGGAGGGAGGGGCCTGGAGTGTGCGCTTTCCCCCTTTCCCCTTCGTGGGGGAAGGGCCGGGGATGGGGGGAAGGCTTCTCCAACGACTTCTTAGGGTGGGGCTGTCCTTACTTCTCCAATAGTCTCTAGCACTCTCCACCCTCTTTTCTCTGCGCTCTCTGCGTCTCGGCGGTGATCTCTTGCCCTGGAAGTGAAAGGCGCCCATTGCGCATCGCCTGTGAGCGCGCCCATGCTTCACCCTGATCCTCAGAATTTGCTTGACATCGAGCAGCCGCAAGCCCTGCTGGCATATTTGCAGCAGGAAGGCCACATCGCGCCCGATGAAGTCCCTCAGATCCGTGTGCTGGCGGGGGGCGTTTCCAACCGGACGGTGCTCGTCACCCGCGCCAACGGCGAGGCCTGGGTGATCAAGCAGGCGTTGGATAAGTTGCGTGTGCCCGTAGACTGGTTCAGCAGCCCGCAGCGCATCCACCGCGAAGCCGCCGGGCTGCGCTGGCTGACGCTGCTCGCTCCGCCCGGCACCATCCCCGGCTTTGTCTTCGAGGATCACCGGTGCCACCTGCTGGCTATGCAAGCGGTGCCGCAGCCGCACGCCAACTGGAAGCAACTGCTGCTGGCCGGACAGCTCGATCGGGCGCATGTCGAGCAGTTCGCGCGGCTCCTGGCGACCGTTCACCGCGAAGCCTACGCGCGCCGGGCCGAGGTCGCGCCAGCTTTCGCCGACCGCTCGTTTTTCGAGTCGCTGCGTCTGGAGCCATACTACGAGTACACGGCAGGCCAGGTGCCAGCGGCGGCGTCGTTTCTGAGCGCGCTGGTCGCCGAAACGCGCGCCACCAACCTCACACTGGTGCATGGCGACTACAGCCCCAAGAACATTCTCCTCTATCAGGAGCGGCTGGTGTTGCTCGACCATGAGGTGATCCATTTCGGCGATCCGGCCTTCGACCTGGGTTTTTCGCTGGCGCACCTGCTGAGCAAGGCCCATCATGTCGTCTCACGGCGGGCCGCTTTCGCCGCCGCTGCCGAAGACTACTGGGCGACCTACCGGCGCGACCTGGGCGATCTGCCCTGGGCGGGCGCGCTGGAGCCGCGCGCCGTCCGCCACACGCTGGGCTGCCTGCTGGCGCGCGTCGCCGGGCGCTCGCAACTGGAATACCTGAGCGACGATGAGCGCCGC
>JAGPFT010000556.1 GCA_018056405.1 Anaerolineae bacterium | reverse complement strand
GAACCGGGGATGCAACTAGAGTTTGAATTGGACGATGAACAAACGTTGATTGTGCGGCCGGTCGAATCGCGCGCGGAGAAAGTCAGGCGATTGGAGGGAATGTTGCGCCCCTATCTGCCACCGGGCGAAGACCCTGTCGCTGACCTTATCCGCGAGCGCGAGGAGGAAGACGAGGCGTTTAACGCATGATTATCCAGGCAACTGTTACCGGCAAAAACCAGATCACCATTCCGGCGGCTGTCGTCCGCGAGCTTCAAATTGAACCGGGGATGAAGCTGGAGTTTGAATTGAGTGGAACACGGGCGGTCATTGTGCGCCCGGCTCTCACGCGCGCCGAGCGGGTGAGGCAGATCGAAGAGAAGTGGCAGCCGCTATTTCCGCCGGGGAGTGATCCGATTGGCGACCTCATCCGCGAGCGCGAACAGGATGACGAGGAGATGGGGCTGGCGTGATCACGCACGTACTTGATAGCTCCGCCTGGATCGCCCATTTGCAGCGCGAACCGGGCTGGAAGGTGGTCAGTGTCATTCTGGCAGACCCGGAGACGGCGGTTGGTATTTCGGCTCTCAGTCTGGTTGAGTTGCACGCCCGACTGCGCTCGCTCGGCGATGAACACAAGTTTGGCGAAGTTTTACAGGACTATCGGGAGTTGTTTGCCCAGATCATACCGGTGAGTGAGGCCATCGCCCTGCGGGCCGTGGCCCTGCGCGAGGCGGCCGCGGCCCGTGTCCCGGCCATTGACGCCCTCATCGCCGCCACGGCCGCCCACCACAGCGCCGCCCTCATCCACCGCGACCCCCATCTGGCGGCGCTGCCGGGTGAAGCGGTGGTGCAGGTCGTGATAGGCAGAGAAGAGTAGCACGCTGATGACGCTGATTGGACGCTGATTTTCGCTGATCAGAGTTCGCTGATTCTTGTCAGCGAAAATCTGCGTGAAATCTGCGTCGTCAGCGTGCCATTCTTTCGCCCACTTGAGCTATAATCCCCCTTCCGACTAACCGCATCGCTCATCATCGCCGCTCCGTTCGGGTGGGGTTCTATAAATCTGTGAAATCTGCGTAATCTGTGGTTTCTCTCGGCAATGACTGTCACGCAAGAGATTAAGAGTCGCCTCGACCTCGTCGACGTCGTCCAGGACGCCGGGGTCTCGCTGCGCAAGTCGGGGCGCAACTGGGCCGGCTTCTGCCCCTTCCACCCCAACACCAAGACGCCCGCCTTCTACGTCTTCCCGGAGAGCCAGACGTGGCGCTGCTTCGGGGCCTGTGCCGAGGGGGGCGACGTCTTCTCCTTCGTGATGAAGAAGCACGGCTGGGACTTTAAGGAGGCGCTGGCGGAGCTGGCCAAGCGGGCCGGGGTGACGCTGGAAGAGCACCGGCCGAAGGATACGGCCCGCGAGGCGGCCGAGACGCGCTGGGCGGCGCTGCTCGATTCGGCCTCGCTCTACTTCCACCAGCTGCTGCTCCACGCGCCGCAGGCCGAGGCGGCCCGCCGCTACGTGGCCGGGCGGGCGCTGAGCGAGGAGACGGTGGCGACCTTCCGGCTGGGCTTTGCGCTGGATTCGTGGGACGCGCTGCGCACCCACTTCACCGCCCAGGGGTACACGGAGCAGGAGCTGCTGACCGTCGGCCTGCTGAGCGAGCGCGAGGCGACGGGCACGCGCTACGACCGCTTCCGGGGGCGGCTGATGATCCCCATCCGCGACCTGGACGGCCGCGTCGTCGGCTTTGGCGCGCGCACGCTCGACCCGGAGGGGGTGCCCAAGTACCTGAACAGCCCCCAGACGCCGCTGTTCGACAAGGGCCACCTCATCTACAACCTCGACGGGGCGCGCCGCCACATCCGCGAGGCGCGGCAGGTGGTGCTGGTCGAGGGGTACATGGACGTGATGCAGGCGTGGCAGCACGGCTTCCGCAACGTGGTGGCCCAGATGGGCACGAGCCTGACGGAGACGCAGTTGCGGCTGCTGCAACGGCTGACCAAGCGCTTTGTGCTGGCCCTTGACCCCGACGCGGCGGGGGCCAAGGCGACGTTGCGCAGTCTGCAACTGGCGCGGGAGACGCTCGACCGGGACATGGAGGTGACGTTCGATGCCCGCGGTCTGGTGCAGCTGGAGGGGCGGCTGAAGGCCGACATTCGCATCGTGACGCTGCCGGAGGGGCAAGACCCGGACAACCTCATTCGCGCCGACCCGACGGCGTGGCCGCGGCTGCTGGCCGAGGCGCGGCCGGTGGTCGAGTACGTCATCCGCGTCGTGGCGGCGGAGCTGCCGCCGGGGGATGCCAAGGCGAAGTCGGCCGCGGCGACCCAAATCCTGCCCCTCATCCACGACATCGCCGACCCGGTGGAGCGCGACCACTACCTGAACGTGCTGGGCCAGACGCTGGGGGTCGATGTGGCTTCGCTGCGGGCGGCGGAGGCGAGGCTGAAGAAGGGGATGGGTCAGCGGGCGGGGGAGCGGGGGAGCAGGGGAGCGGGAGAGAACGCTCCCTCGCTCCCCCGCTCCCCTGCTCCCCCGCCCTACGATTGGGACGACGCGCCGCCGGGGATGGACAGTCAACGCCCGGCCAGGCCGGCCAGGGGCCAGA
>JAGPFT010000046.1 GCA_018056405.1 Anaerolineae bacterium | reverse complement strand
GGTTGGCTGCGCGCCGCAACCCAGCAGCCAGCGCCCGTCGGGTGAGAAGGAGATCTGGTGCGATGCCTGGTGCCGCGCGATGGGGATGGAGGCGAACGGCTCACCCGCCGGCAGCGTCCACACCTGAAGGTCGCGGTCAGTGGCCACGGCCACCAACCGGGAGTCCGGCGAGAAAGCCGCCCGTGTGGCGACCGCTTCCACCTCAACCCGATCCGCATCAATCACGGCGCTCACTAAATCGCCCGACGGCACCGCCCACACGCGCACGCCGCGCTCAGCGCCAACGGTGACCAGATACTGTCCATCTGGAGAGAATGCCAGGAAGCCGATGGCTTCCCGGTGCGCCTGAAAGTTGGCGACTTTCTCCGCCTGCGGCACGCGCCACAGCGTGACACCGCCGTTCTCCGACCCGAAGGCTAGCAGCGTCCTGTCCGGCGACTGGGCGACAGGGCCTGCCGTCGCCGTCCGGTAGCCGCTGAACTCGGCCAGCGGCTCTGCGCCGCTTGGCGGGGGGACGACGGCCAGCGACCACACCCGCGCCAGACCGTCGCGATCCACTGTGATCAGCGTTTCGTCGCCAGGGCCGAAAAACACGTGGCGCGCGGGCAGGTTCTCGCGGAAGAACAGAGTTTCTCCGTCGGCGAGATTCCACACCCCCACCACATTGTCCGCAGCAACAGTTGCCAGGCGCGCGCCGCTGGCTGAGAGCGCCAGATCGTTGACGGTGCCCTGGTGCAGCCGCAGAACGCCACTCACCGCCACGATAGGGTTATCCGCGTTGATGACCGCCTGGGCTGGCTGCCAGGGAATGATCAGCGGCACAGGGGTATTGGTCGGCTGGTTCGCGTCGCGCGGCGCATCGCTACCGCAAGCGGACAGAATCGCCGCCAGGACGAGCACCAGCCACGTGTTCGCGTGAAGTATCCGTCCCATTCGTTCAAGCCCCTCTCCGTACCTAACTCGACCCCGAAGACGTGCCAAATCTGTCAGGCCATCAGGCCGTATCCTGTTTACCTCACCGCCGCCCGGCGCGAACGCGCCTCACTTCCCCCTCTCCATCATGGAGAGGGGGAAAGGCCGAGCGTAGCGAGGCCAGGGGGTGAGGTAAACTGAGGTGCAGCAGGCAGCGCCCCTACCTGGCAGCCTTTGCACACCTCCTACCCCCCGCCCAATTGACTCCAGGGCCGCGCTTGTGTACGCTACACAGGTGTATTGTATCCGACTTTGCGCGCGCCGGTTCCGGGTGCACCGGCCGGCTACCGCTGCTTACGGGTGACGCCGCCATGACTGACGCCGAACTCGCTGTGCTGAGCATCATCGCCGAAGGCCCAATCTACGGCTACGACCTGCAAACTGTCATCGCCCAGCGCGGGCTGCGCGCCTGGACGCAGATCGGCGTCTCGTCTATGTATTACGTGCTGGAAAAGCTGGCACGCCAGGGTTTGGTCGAGGCCAGCGGCACGCCAGGCGCGGACGAGACCGCGCGCCGCCAGTACCGCATCACCGCAGCGGGATACGGTGTGCTGCAGACCGCCGTCGCCGACCTGATCAGCTCGCCGCGCAAGCACGCTGACGAATTTGAGCTAGGGCTGGCCAACTTGCACGTCCTGCGCCCAGACCAGATTCGCGCAGCCTTCGCCGCCTACCGGCAGGAACTCGTCTCGCGGCTGGCCCAGACCCGCGAGCGGCAGGAGGCGCTCCAAAACGGCGGCGCGCCGTTTCACGTCACGGCGATGCTCGATCACCGCGCGGCAATGCTTGCCGCTGAGATAGCCTGGATGAGCCAGTTCATGGATGCCTGGGAAGCCCAGGCCCCGCCGGACGAAGCCCCGCCGGCCCCGCCCGCACCCGCCGACATCCCGCGCATGAAGCAGGTTGTGCTGCCCCAAGACCCGGATTCGCCGCACCGCCGCGCGACACGCCGCGCGCAGGGCACTCCGCCGTCCGCGCCGACGAGAATCAGCGCCGAGACGCCCACTGACCAGAGGCGCACCTCGGCAGAAAGCCAGGATTCCGCCGCACCGCCCGCCGGGGCCGCCGAGCCACCCGCCCCACCCGACGACGCGCGCTGAGCCGGATTCCGCCAAAAGCGCTAACGCTGTACAATAGTCGGGTGCGTGTTCCTCAAACACCCTGAGGCCCGCCCATGACTCGACCGCCAAGCATTCTCTACATTGACCACGACGACGCGCGCCGGGGGCGTATCTGGCACGCGCTGTCTCACGCCGGGTATCAGGTCACGCTCGCTGTGACCGCGCTCGATGGGCTGGAGCAGACTCAGCGTGCGCGCCCTGACTTGATCCTGGTCGAAGGCGATCTGCGCGATGCGCGCGCGCACCATCTCGCCGCACGGCTGAGCACCGCCCCCGGTCTGAGCGGCGTGCCCATCGTCGCCCTGACCGCTCCTGGACGCACCCCGCGCCGTGAGACGGCCTCCGCCGCCGGACTGGACGGCTGGATCGCCGACTCGAACGACGACCAGACGCTGGTGCAGCGCATCGAGGGATTCCTGGGCGAATTCTACGGCAACGCAATCGCCGTCACCGCGCCGCATGTGCCTCAAGACACGCTGACCCGCCTGGAAACCAGTCTGCACGAGTTGGAAGCCAGCAACCGCGCCCTGCGCCGCCTGGATCGCATCAAAGAGGACTTCATCCAACTGACCGCCCACGAGCTACGCACGCCGCTGACGACTGTCTATGGCTACAGCCGCCTCGTGCAAACTTTGCCCGCCGTCCAGGAACTCATGGCTCGCGATCCTGAAGTGCACGTCTGTCTGAGCGGGCTGATCGACTCCATTGAGCGCTTCCACCATGTCATTGACGAAATTATCGTCGTCTCGCGCATCGCCTCCGATCGTCTGGACCTCAAACGTAGCCCAACCTCCCTGCCCGCGCTCGTGGAGCGCGTCCTGCAGGACTACGCCAGAGTCGCGGAGCAGCGACAGCTCACCCTCCACGCCCACCTGGATCGCAACATCAAGCTCTTCTTTGCCGACACCGACCTGCTGGAGCTGGCCCTCGACAACCTGCTGGGCAACGCCATCAAGTACACGCCGGATGGGGGGACGATCACCATTTACGGCGAGACCTATGACGACACCGTGACCATCAGCGTCCACGATACCGGCATCGGCATTGACCCGGATGAGCAGGAGCAGATTTTCGACCGCTTCTACACCGTCGGCGATACGCAGCTTCACACGACCAGCAAGACAGCTTTTCGTGGTGGCGGGCTGGGGCTGGGGCTGGCCATCTGTCGCGGTATCGTCGAGGCACATGGGGGACGCATCTGGGTGGAGAGCGAAGGCTGCGACCCGGAGCGGCTGCCCGGCAGCACCTTCATCATCCAACTGCCCCTGGAGCGCATCCCGCCCGACGTGCGCCGTTGAGCGCGGCGGGGGGTGCGTGCAAAGGTTGTCAGTGATACGTGTGACGCTGGCAGTAGCCTCACCCCCAGCCTCACCCCCAGCCTCGCCCCGCTCGGCTTGCCCCCTCTCCACGCCGTGGAGAGGGAGCGGCGAAGCGCGCCAGCGCCGAGGAGGGGTGAGGCTAAGGAGCGCGACCCTGTTGCCTGACAGGTTTTGCACGCACTCAGGCGGGGAGTGAGATCAACGGGCTGACGCGCAGCAGAATTTGAGGCAATCGTCCTGAACCAGCTATCGGCGGGTCAACCGGTCGCCAACATGCCGACCGCCAGTTCGGTGAGTGGCTCCCCCTGCACTGGCTCAGCATCCCCGTAGATCATGCGCGTGCACTGCCGCACACGGCTCAGATTATGGTCGCTGGCCAGGATCAGGCTGCGCCCGTTGTTGTCGGGGATGTTCATCACGATGGGCTGGCCCTGAAGCTGTTCCAGGGCGACCAGCAGCAGCCGCTCTGCCGAGGCGATGGTCCGGCTCATCCAGGGGCCGAGGAAGACGTTCTCGCAGTGCCGGTGAGCGAGCAGATACCCTTCCAGCGCATCGCCCTGATAGTCCACCCAGGCCATGTCGGGAAACTCATCCACCAGGTGGCCCAGGATATAGCTCCGGCCCAGCCCAAACGCCATCCGGTCGAAGGCGAAGACGGCCTCCCGATCCGCCGAAGTCATTCGCCGGGCGCGCGGCCCCAGGTAGGTACTTGCTCGCCCCTCCCATCGCTCGATCTTGCCCACCGCGCGGAAGCCCATGCTCTGGTAGAGCCGGCGGCCCGCGTCGGTCGAATCGAGCATGATCCGCTCGGTGCCCCTGGCGATCAGGTGATCGAGCGCGGCGCGCATCAACTGCTTGCCCAGGCCTTGCCGCTGGCGCTCTGGCGCGACCAGAACCATGCCGATCCAGGCCAGGGCAGTGCCGTAGGAGGTGGTAGTCACCGTGCCGACGATGCCACTCCCCTCCTCGTCCAGCACGAAGCAGCCGTCGGGCGACCAGTGCAGCAACCGCTCCCAGTGTGCTGCGTCGTGCTGCCAGCCGAGGCGCTGAGTGAGGGCGAGCGCGCCAGTGATGTCATCGGGGGTCATGCGGCGCAGCGCGCGGTCTGGCTCGCGGCCCGGCTGGTAGCGCCCCTGCCAGGTCAGGCTCATGGATATACTCTCGGTCGCGCAGGTGGTAAAGGGTGGATAGTTGTTGGTTATTGGTTATTGGTCGTCGGCTGGTTATCAGTTGTCAGTTGCAGAGACCGTTTGAGAAGTCTTTCTAACCCCTATCCCCCCGGCCCCCTTTCCCCGCAAGCGGAGAAAGAGGGAGCAAGCTCAAGTCCCTCCCTGCTGGCGGGGAGGGATTTAGGGTGGGGTTGTCCTTCTTCTCAAATGGTCTCTCAGAGACCATGCGGAAACCTCACCCCCCAACCCCCTCTCCGCGTGTGGAGAGGGGATTGAGGGGTGAGGTAAATCGTAGCACAGACCTTTCCATACGGTCTCTCACGACTCGGCACCCGTCTACCCCGGCGTAGGCGTCAGAGTCCATGTGGGCGTCAGGGTAGGAAGCAGCGCCGGGTCAAAGCCTATACCCTCGGCGAAAGGCAGCGTCAGCGTAGGCGCGGGCGTGGGCATGGGCGGCGGCGCGGCCTGGTTGTTGACGTTGATGCGCACGTCACGCCTGACGAAGCGCCCGTACTGGTCAATGGCGACCAGCCGCAGCGTGTACGGCCCGTTTTGCAGCACGCGCGTGTCAAGCTGCCCCAGCAAGGCGTTTGGCTCGCGGCGCTCCTGCGGGTCTACGATCAGTGGCTCGCTGAAGGCGGTCGGGCTGTGCCCGATGCCATAGCGGATCTCGTAGCGGCTGAAGTTGGGCATGGTCACGGTGCCCAACACCTGGATGACTCCTTCTACCGTGGCGTCCTGGGTCGGAGCAGCGAGCACCACATAGGGGCGCGGCTCTGCCGGATTACAGTACTCGGTCGGCGGCGGCATGACCGGTGCTTGCAGGCCGCGCTGGGCCAGCCAGGCATTGCCCGCCGGATCGTTGTTCAGCCAGTTGTAGGCCGACGAATCGCTGATGGCCAGGAAGGTGCGATACTCCGCCTCGCTCGCACAGGCATCATTGGCCAGCTTCAGGGTGAAGGTGTCTACGTACAGCGAGCGGTAGATGTCCTGGTCAGGGCCGGGCGGTGGCGCGCTGCTGGCGAAAATCTCCACGTAGGTGCGCCCGGCGCACTGCGGCGAGGGCACCGTGCCGGAGTCGCGGCAGACTTCCGCCTGGACAACGCCGGGCGGCGGCTGGAAGGACTCGATGGCCAGCCCCGCGTGCGCCGTTTCCATGATCTCGTTCCAGATCGGCGCTGCGCCGTAGTAGCCGGTCAAGCCGGTCATCGGGCTGTTGTCGGAATTGCCGACCCACACGCCGACGGCGTACTGCGGCGTGTAGCCGATGGTCCACACGTCGCGGCTGTCGTTGCTGGTGCCGGTCTTCACCGCTACCGTGCGGCCCCCTTGTAGCTCCAGCGGCCAGCCGCGCCCAAATTCTTCGGCGCGCGCTGCTCCGTCGGAGAGGATGTTGGTGATCAGGTAGGCGTATTCGGGCGGGACGATCTGCTCGCCGACCTGCCCGCTGGCGCGGTAAATCTCGTTGCCTTTGCTGTCTTCAATGTAAACGATGGAGAACGGCTCGACGCGCACGCCGTTGTTGCCCAGTGCGGCGAAGGCGGCCACCAGGTCGAACAGCCGCACTTCAACAGCGCCCAGCGCGGTCGGCAGCCCGGCATTGCGCTCAACCGGATTGCCAAGTGGGAAGCGGATGCCAAAGCGCGTCGCCATCTCGGTGAAGCGCAGCAGCCCGGCCTGTTGCAGCACTTTGACGGCAGGGACATTCAGCGAGTTGCCCAGAGCTTCGCGGGCGGTCTTAGGCCCGTGAAATTGATCGTCGTAGTTGGTGGGAACGTAGCCGTTGAAGTCCGTGCGCACGTCCCACAGCACGCTGGCCGGGGTCAGGTAGTGGCCTTGCTCGTCGGGCATGAAGGCCGTCAGGTAGACGAAGGGCTTGATCGCCGAGCCGGGCTGTTGGGCGGTGAAGGCGACGTTGACCTGCCCATCAATGTCTTTGTTGTTGTAGTCAGCGCTGCCTACCATAGCCAGCACCGCCCCGTTCTTGGGGTTCATGACGACAACCGAGGCATTGCGCGCGTTGATGCCCCGCGCCTGGAGGGTGCCCAGTTGGTTGGCGATGGCGCGTTCCGACGCAGCCTGAATGGCCTCGTCCAGCGTCGTGTAGACGCGGTAGCCGGCGCTGTAGATCGCCTGCGGGCCGTAGGTGTCTTCAAGCTGCTGCCAGACGTAGTTGACGAAGTGGGGGTGCACAAACTGGTTGGCCGGCGGCGTGAACGTTTTGGTTTCCACCAGGGCCAGTTCCAGGGACATCTCCTGGGGTTCGGGCGTGTCGGGCGTGGTGTAGTAGTAGAGTATGGTGCCGTTGGGCTGCGGGCGGGCGATAATGCACAGCGCCCCGCCGCTGGGCACACCCCACTGAGTCGTGTCGTCGTGCTGGATGGCGATGCAGCCGGTGCCGTTGGCCTCGGACATCAGGCGCAGGACGGTGCGCATCCGCTGGATGGCCGCTTCGCGGTTGACCACCGGATCGTAGGTGGCCGGTGACTGGGGCAGCCCGGCCAGGAACGCCGCTTCAATCGGGTTGAGGTCGCTCGCTGGCTTGTCAAAGTAAGTTTGCGCGGCTGCCTCGATGCCGTAGGCGAAGTTGGCATAGAAGATCTCGTTCAGGTAAATCTCAAGAATCTCGTTCTTGGTGTACTTGCGCTTGATCTCCGAAGCGACGATGATCTCGACGATCTTGCGCTCGGCGGTGCGTTGCGAGGCGAACTCCGTCTCCAGCACCAGGGCACGAGCAAGCTGCTGGGTGATCGTGCTGGCCCCCGGCCCAGAGAGCACATCCCCGGCGCGCAGGTTGTTGTAGGCCGCGCGCACGATGGCGAACACACTGAAGCCAGGGTCGGAGTAGAACGTCTCGTTCTCGGTGGAGATGGTGGCGTGAATGAGCCAGGGCGAAATCTGGTTGAGCGGCACTACTTTGCGCTGGCCAGTGTCCGGATTGTTGAACTCGGCCAGCGTCGCCCCTTGCGCGTTGAGAATAAGCGTCGTCTCGAAGTCCGACGCGCTCTCGTGCAAGGACGCGACGGCTTCGGCGTACTGGTCTACTTTGTACAGGTAATAGCCGATCATCAGCAGCAGCACAAGCAGCGTGAGGGCCATGCCGCCGATGATGCCGAAGACGCCGAAGCGAATGCCCCACTTGACGTAGGTGTTGCGGTTATGCGCTGCGCCGAGCGCCGCGCTGTAGTCTGGCTGAGGGAACGCGCCAAGCGGCGGCTTGGGCGCGGATGGCGGTTCGGCAGGCACCGCGTGCAACTCGCCACGCGCCATCGTCACCCCGGCCTCGACCGCCGCCGAGCGGATCGTCTGCTGGTCGGGTCCTGGCCCGCTGAGGCCGTGCGGCATGGTGATCAGGTTCGCCGCCGCCGCGTCTACCTCTTGCCCCTTCTGCAAAGTAGGCGCGTCAGAGCGGCGCACCGGTTCCAGGAACGGGGTGTGGGGCGAGACGAGCGTCGCGCCGGGATCGTCCTGGGGGACGCGCAAGGGCAGAGGCGCGCTCTCATCCTCAGCCTCACTCTCCAGCGACTCCAGCGTGATCTGGTCGTCGGTCAGCCCGGCAGCGGACTCGACGACGACTTGCTGCACGCCGGTTTCCGTGCGCACGGCGCTGCCGCGTATGCGCTGCTCGTAGCCGGGCGGGTTAGCCGGGACCCACGCCTGCCCGTCATAGTGGTACCAGCGATTGGACTCCAGGCCGAGCATCCACCATTGCCCGTCTTCGCCGAGGATCATCAGCCCTCGTAGCTCGTCCTGCAAGTCCTCGCGGGTGATCTCCCCGGCCTGGTAACGCTCGCGCAGCATCTTGACCTGCTGCTCGACCTGCTCGAAACGCGACAGGTCAGGGGGGGGCGCTTTTTGCTCTTCGGCGGGCGGCTCGCTGGGGGTGTCAGTGGGCAGCGGCGTTTCTTCGGGGAGTGGGGTGCTGCCGGCGGCGGCTGTCGCCTCGCCGACCGCATTCTCGCCAGCCGGCTCTGGGACAGCTTCTGCGCCCGCTTGTTCCGGTTGGGCCTCCTCTGTCACGTGAATCTCCGGGATAGTCTTGTCGGCACCGTCCAGCAGAGCGTCCACTTTCGCTTCAAGCGGCGTGAACCAGTCGCCGCGCTCGCGTGGCGAGACCTCGCCTGGCGGGGAGGCTTTGTCACCTGTGATCGGGGGAGTCACCTGGGCTGGTTCGGGCTTGGGAGAGGGTGGCGGCGTGAACCAGGTCTCGACGACGATCGGGCGCGACGATCCCTCTTCTACCGGCGGCTCGTGCCACAGATCGCCGGGCTGTGCGCTCCTTGTCTCGCCGGAAGCAGGTGCCGTATCGGACGATGCCGGGTCGGGCCTGGTTGCGTCTTCTGGCGGCACTACCGGCTTATCCTCAGGGTGATCCACGATGCCGCTCCCTCAAGAATGAGAGGCCGTTTGAGAAGCCTTACACCTGCCTCTCCCCCCCCATCCCCGGCCCTTCCCCCACGAGGGGGGAAGGGAGAAAAGCGTGCACTCCAGGCCTCTCCCTCCTTGTGGGGGAGAGGTTTGGGGTGAGGGGGGGCCAGCTTCCCAAATGATCTCTGACCAACAGGCGTCAGCGGTCAGCAAGAACAGCCCCGTCTCTTGCCGGACGCGCAGAGACGGGCGTGGCGGATGTCCAGGCGTCCCTTGTGCCTCGATCTTACCACCATCGCCGGGCAATGTACATTCGGTGAGCGCCCTCAGCCAGCAGCGGGTTGCGGCTTGCCGGCGACCAGCACCGTCCACTCGCCCTTCTGGGTGACGATGCCATCCTGGTTGACGACCTTCATGTCGAGGGTCACGAATCCCCCGCCCGCCTGCCTCATCTCGCGCAGCTTGATCACCTTGACCTGGACGCGCAGGGTGTCGCCGATGAAGACCGGCGCGCGGAACTTCCACTCCAGTCCGGTGAAGGCGATCACCGTGCCGTCCAGAAAGCCCATCTGGTAGGCCAGACCGCTGGCGATGGACAGCCCCAACAGTCCGTGCGCCACGCGCTTGCCGAATTGCGTGCCCTGGGCGTAAATCTCGTCGGTGTGCATGGGGTTGAAGTCGCCAGAGAGGCCCGCGAAGCCGAGAATATCGCTCTCGGCAATCGTCCGTCCCCGTGTTTCCAGGGCCATGCCCTCGCTGAATTCCTCGAAGTAGAGGCCGCGCTGCGTGCGTAACTGCTCTGCCATATGCTCCTGCCTTGTCAAGCTCGTCGGATTGCCGTTGTCATGCTGCTCACAACATTGGAAAAAACTAACCTACGGCGATTGTAGCGCAAGGGGCGCTGCAGCGAAACTGGCCATCACCGGGGTCCACGAGCAGGTTGTTGGGCAAACGCCAGAACGCCCCTCTCCCTGGCTCCCTCCCCGCAAGCCAGGGAGAGGGAAACGTCCCATCTGGCGGTCAAAGTCCCCCTCTCCAGCCAAGCTAGAGAGGGGATTGAGGGGGAGGCGCAGGCGCTCGGCGATCAGACTTCCGAAGTTTTCGGAAACTTCGGAAGTCTGGTGCACCAGAAAGCCCCTATCCCCCGACCCCTTCCCCTAGCTTTGCTGGGGGAAGGGGAGAGCCGCCTGCCCGATCGTCCCCCTCTAGCTTGGTTGGAAGGGGGTTGAGGGGGGAGGCGTTCAACGAGTATTCCTGAACTTTCCCCTGGCAATAAGTCGTTCGCGGACCCCCATCATCCGCTCAGCGGTTCCTTGAAGTCGTAGAGGCCATCGCGCAGCGCCCAACGCCCGTGACCGTGCGGGCAGGTGACTGCTTCCCCCTCGTCGCGCAGGGACGCGCCGCAGTGGAGGCACTTGAACAGCGGGCCGTCGAGCGCCGCCGGCGGATGAGCGCCCACTGCTGCATTGCGCGTGAAGACGCTCGGCGAAAACGGCGCGATCTGCCCGGTGGGTTGGAGCAGCCGGTCGAGCGCCACCAGCAGCCGCAGCGGGAGGTGCTCCTTGAGCGCGCCCAAGCGGAAGTAAGACAGGGCCAGCCGCCGCTCGCTGCGGAAGCCCGCGTCCGCCAGGCAGCGCGCCATGTACGCCGGGTGGAAGTCGAAGTTGAGGGCGACGAACTCGACCGGTTCCTGGTCGAACGGATTCCACGTCTGGCGGCGTAGGGCGTAGCGCAGGATCGCCTTCAGGTTGCGCTTGTTGGCGTATTCGAGGATGAAGGGCGCGCCGGGGGCCAGGATCGCCCGAATCTGGCGCAGCGCGGCGGGCACGTCGGCCATGTGGTGAATGACGCGCTCCATCACCGCCGCGTCACAGCTTCCATCGGCCAGCGGCAGGTGGTAAATGTCGGCGGCGACGTACACGTAGCGCCCGCCGTTCCCCAGGTGTGCCTGAGCTTCGCGCAGCATGGTGCGCGAGTAGTCGAGCACGATCACCTGCTCGAACGCGCTCAACTCGCCGGTCATGCGCCCGAAACCCGCGCCGAGGTGAGCGACACGCCGCCCGCCACCCACCAACAGCCGGCGCAGCGCCGCGCGCTCGGTCAGGTCTTCGTACTCGCGTCCGCGACCTTCCCAGAAGTCGGTGCGGTAGCCCGATCCTTCGTAGTCGCAGACGGGGGGCGTGTCGTTCACAGGTGCCTTCCTTCAGGGAGCGCCGGAGCGGAGATGAGCGCTGATCAGGCCGTCACGCGCCCATCATAACACTGGCGGTGAAGGGCGGTCAACGCGCCCCAGAGCAAGAGGGCGCGTGCGCACCCTCTTGGTCAGTGGTTGGGTTTTCGGTGGCGACTAGAGCCTGTTATGCACTCCAAACCCGATTTCTCGGCTCCTTGCTCCCCCGGCGGTCTAGGGTAGCTCCTGGCTTTACCTCACCCCCGTCTCGGCGCTGGTGCGCCTCGACACCCCCTCTCCATACATGGAGA
>JAGPFT010000045.1 GCA_018056405.1 Anaerolineae bacterium | reverse complement strand
AGATAGGCGCTGCGTCCAAACCCGCCTGTGGGCATCACCCAGGCTAATCCACATGCCCGGCCAGGCGTGCCTTCGGTATCACATACCAACAACGTGTCCGCCTGCCGGAGCGCCTGCTCCAGAGCAGCCCCCGCCTTATCGGTGGTGAATCCGTAGCGTTGTAGCAGCGGCAGTGCGGCCAACCAGCCGGCGAGCAACGCGATGTCGGAGCGTTCCATCGGGCGGAATATGCGCTGCGACATCTTGCGCTATGTCTCCTTATGGCCCGCCGTGTCAGAACCCAGACCCATGCCGAACAGCACTGGCCGGACGTCCATCAGTGCGACCCCAGTTCCGAACGGCCCCCTGCCGCCGAAGTTGGTGTCGGCTCGCGTATTACACCGAACGCGCTTGAGAAACGTGATTCCCGCGCCCGACGGTATGAGAAGATGACCGGCTCCATGCTGCGAAGACACTATCCTAACTCCTACAAGAACAATCAATATTACTACTATAGTCATAGTAGGCCAATATCGTACGCCCTGTCAAGCAACCCGACGTGCCGGTCCCGGTTTCGGCGGTGCTTCTGGCCGCATGCCAGTAACTCCTCTGGGATCACTTTCCGCACTGCCTTCCGGTCAATCTTGCTGATCGCCACCCTTTTGCGATGCATATATCTCTGAGAGGCCGTTTGAGAAGCCTTATATCTGCCTCTTCCCCCCATTCCCAGGCCCTTCCCCCTCGTGGGGGAAGGGAGAAAAGCGCGCACTCCAAGCCCCTCCCTCTTGTGGGTTCAGGGGCGGACAGCAGCGTGAGAAGCATGGAGAGGGCGACCGATCAACCTCACCCCCTGGCCTCGCTACGCTCGGCTCTTCCCCCTCTCCGTCAACGGAGAGGGGGCGGCGAGGCGCACCAGCGCCGAGCGGGGGTGAGGTCAAGTGAAGGCCTGCCCCAGACTATCAGCCGATCTCAACCCCTGTCCGCCCCCTCCCTCCGTGTGGGGGAGAGATTTGGGGTGGGGGGAACAACTTCTCAAAGGGTCTTCTTAGAGTGGGAGTAAACCCTCGAACAGCCCCCGCTGGATTTCCGCCAACGTGCACTACTGGTGACGCGCGGCGGCAAATCAGGCCTGGTCCGATTTATGATCCTCTTCAGCTTCTTGCACGCGCTCGCGGCGGGTGAACCAGCGCGTCAGGATCACGACCCCAAGAATCAAGACGCCCCCGATCAAGGCGCTGCAGACGCTCAGCACGAACGCGGCGCTGTCACGCGGCTGCACCAAGGCCATCACCAGCCCGCAGACGCCAACGAACACGCCGATGCGCAAAAAGCCGCGCAGCACTTCAGGATCCAAATGCCGGCTCCTTGACCGCGACATACTCGCGCAGACCCAGCCCCTGCGCCAGCGAAAGGCACGCGACATCCTGCACGAACCCCCCGGCATGTTCGAGCGGCGGGACTTTGGCATCACACAGCCCCGGCACGAAGAAGGGGCAGCGGGGATGAAACGCGCAACCGGGCGGAACCTGAGTCAAGCTAGGGATGTCTTCGCTGCGCAGGATCATGCGCTTTTTGTTGCGCGTCACCTCCGGGTCTGCCTCGGGGATGGCCGAGATCAGGGCGCGCGTGTAGGGGTGTGCTGGGTTCGCGATCACCTCCGGCGTGGGGCCAACCTCGACAAGCCGCCCCAGGTACATGACCGCGATGCGCCCTTCCCAGGCGAAATACTTGGCGAGCGCCAGGTCGTGGGTGATGAACACAATTGCTACGCCCAGCCGGTCGCGCAGGCTATGGAGCATCTTCAGCAGGCTGACGCGGATGCTGACATCCACCATGCTGACCGCCTCGTCGGCGACAATCAGCTTCGGCTCGACCGTCAGCGCGCGCGCGATGCTCACCCGCTGGCGCTGCCCCCCGCTAAGCTGGTGCGGATACTTGTTGACAATATCGCCGGGCGGCGTCAGGTCTACCAGGGTCAGCAGCTCCCAGATGCGCCGCCGCAGGCCGCCACGTCCTGTCGTCATCCGGTGGTGCTTTAGGGGATACGACAGAATCTGGCCGACGGTGTGCGCCGGATTGAGCGAGGCAAAGGGGTCCTGATGGATGATTTGCAGGGCGCGGCGGTGCTCGGCCCGCTCTTTCCCGCGTAACGCGCTGTTCGGACGGCCCCGGAAGAGCACTTCGCCGGCGGATGGCTCCAGCAAGTTGACCATGATCCGGCCAGTGGTCGTCTTGCCGCAGCCGCTCTCGCCCACCAGACAGACGATTTCGTTTTCGCCGATGGCCAGGTTGATATCCTGCAAGACCGGGGTGCGAATTCGCCCCTGCTGGAAGCTGCGGTACACCCCCTTTAGCTCGATGAGAGGGGGGCCGGACGGGGTATCTGGCATGAGTCTCAGTCCTTACAATCACAGTTCCCGCGAGCTAGATGGCCGGCACCTCAGCGGGTTCTCTGCTGTGGGCCAGCACCTGCGCAGACTCGAAACAGGCTACGCGATGCCCTGGCCCCTCTTCGACCAGAGGCGGCGGCTCACGCCGGCAGCGTTCTGTGGCCAGAGGGCAACGTGGATGGAACTTGCAGCCGGGCGGCGGCTCGATCAGGTCGGGCGGGCTGCCAGGGATGCTGCTCAACTCCTGCGCGCCCGCGCTCAGCTTTGGAACGGCCTGCAGCAGACCGAGAGTGTAGGCGTGGCGAGGGCGATAGAATAGCTCGTTCACGGGGCCAATCTCGACGATCTCGCCGGCGTACATGGTGGCAACGGTGTCCGCCATCTCAGCCGCAATCGAGAGATCGTGGCTGATAAAGATGCTGCTGAAGCCCATCGCCTCGCGCAGGTCTTTCAGCACTTCCAGGATCGTGCGCTGGGTCAGAATATCAACGGCTGTCGTCGGCTCGTCCAGGATGACGATCTGCGGATTCAGTAGAACGCCCAGCGCCAGCAAGACGCGCTGGCGCATACCGCCGCTCAGCTCGTGCGGATAGGCGTTGAAGACGCGCTCCGGGTCCAGGCGCACCCTGCGGAACAGATCGAGCATCCGGTTACGAACCCCGCCACGGTCACGGCGGCCATGAGCAGCCGCGGTATCGTACACCATCTCGCGCACGCGGAGGACAGGATTCAGCGAGTTCAGGGCAGCCTGGAAGATCATGGCACATTCTGCCCAGCGAAACTGGCGCATTTCCCGCTCGCTGAGGGTCAGGACATCTACCACCTGACCCTCGCGTGTTGTGTAGAGTATTTTGCCCCTATCTACCCGACCTGTTTGGGGCAGCAGACGGATAATCCCCAGGTTGAGCGTAGACTTGCCGCAGCCGCTTTCGCCGATCAGCGCCAGCGACTCCCCTTGATGCAGATCAAATGAAACCTGGCTGACAGCCTGAACCCTGCCCCGCTGAGCCAGGTAGCTGATCGAGACATCTTGAAGGCTGAGGACGATGGGTTGCTCTGGGACAAACATCGGCATGTTCCCTACAGGCCGGCCCGCAGCCGGGGATTAAAAACCTCTTCCAGCGAGCGCGTGAAGAGCACCAGGGACAACTGGAACAACGCCACCGCGATCACCGGTGAGAGCAACATACTGGCTGCCTCCGTAGAAAACAGAGCGCCCTGAGAACGGCCCATGAAGATCATCACGCCCCAGTCCGGCTCTGTGAACGGCACCATGCCGAGGAAGACCAGGCCAACGATGGCATACATCGCCCCCTGGATCGAAAAGATCATGTTGATG
This sequence comes from Anaerolineae bacterium, assembly GCA_018056405.1. Taxonomy (GTDB): domain Bacteria; phylum Chloroflexota; class Anaerolineae; order Aggregatilineales; family Aggregatilineaceae; genus UBA2029. The sequence goes on along the minus strand of JAGPFT010000045.1, from coordinate 7,818 downwards.
GAGATGTAGCTGATCATCTGCGGCAAGACTTCGCGCAGCATGATATGCGGCAGCCCCAGGTCCAGGACGACGGCGGCCTCGACATAATCGCGCTCGCGCAGGCTGAGCACCTGAGCGCGTACCGCTCGCATCAGACTCGGCCAGTCCAGCACGGCCAGCAACAGTGCCAAATAGAATCGATCCTGAAAGCTGATCAATCCGGCCAGCACCACCAGCAGAGGGAACTGGGGAATGGTCAGGATGAAATTGGCCAGCATGGTGAGCGCCCGATCCAGCAAACCGCCCAACAGAGCCGACAGTGCGCCCAGGATGACGGCGATGATCGTCGTGAGGACGCCCGCCTGAACGGCGGTGAGGATCAGCGCCCGCCCTCCGTGCACAATGTGCGAGAGGATATCGCGGCCCTGCCAGTCCAGGCCCAGTGGAAACTCCGCCGATGGTCCTTGAAACAGGCTGATCGCACCTTCGCGGCGACGGTCGTAATAGTGGGGCTTGCCGTCGTAGGGAATCAGCATGGGGCCAAAGACAGTGAGCACGAAGAAGAAAACCAGCCCCAGGAAGCCCAAGAACCCGGCCTTGTTGCGGGCCAGCGCCCGAGTCGCTCCTCGAAGGGTGCGCCCCAGGCTGGCCAGGCGGCGCGTGACCATCGCACCGAAGGTCTCTTCAAAGTCCACGTCTTCGAGGCGCGCGCGCGACAGGAATGGGTCGTCCTTGTCCGTGTAGGTGTAGGAAACGACCACCGCCACGGTCAGGACGATCATCGGCAGGCCGCCCAAGACGTTACAGGCAAACCCGCTGAGCAGACAGGCGATAAAGCCGAGAATGCCGGGCCGCAGCGTCCGCTTGCGGATGGCCACGGCCAGCGGCACGAGGCCACACAGAGCACCGATGATCAGGCCGGTGGGGCTGGCGACGCTTTGCAGGTCCATCGTCAGCGTTCCTTTCCGATGCGCACGCGCGGATCAAGCACGCCGTACAGGACATCGGCCAGCGTATTCGCCACCACCACCGAGATCGCAATCACGAGGAAAACGCCTTGCATGGACGTGTAGTCGCGGGCGACAATGGCCGTGGTCAGGAACTTGCCCAGGCCCCGGTAGCGGTAGATATCCTCGATGATCACGCTGCCGCCCACGACAAAGCCGATGCTGATCGCCAGCCGGGTCACCAGTGGCAACATGGCGTTGCGACCGACATAGGCCGTCAGGATACGCCGCTGAGGCAGGCCGCGCGCATGGGCGACGGTGACATACTCCTCGCCCAGCGTGGAGATCGTGCTGCTCTTCATGGTCAAAATCCAACCGCCCACCGTGGCCGAAACGTAGGTCACGACGGGCAGAATCGCGTGGCTGAGCACGCTTCCTATGTACTCTGGAGTGAAGCCAGGCTCGATCGTCGGGTCAACCCGGCCAAGACCACTGGCGACGTTGAACAGGTGAAGCTGCACGCCCAGAATCAGGAGGATCAACAGGGCAATGATGTAATTGGGGATGCCAAACAGAATCGAGGCGAATGCAGTAACCAGATTGTCGAACATACTGCCGCGCCAGTAGGCCATGGCCATCCCCACAAAGATGCCGATGGTGAAACTGATCAGCAGGCCCAGGCCCACGCTGAAAAGCGTCCAGGGAAGGTATTGCAGAATCTGGTCGAGTACCTGGGTGCCCGTTGACGTAATGGATTCGCCGAGATCCAGCCGGATCAGCTTGCCGAGGTATTCGACGTACTGCTCGAGGATCGGCTGATCGGGGTCAAACTCGAACAGGGCCGCGGCCCTACTGCGCGCTTCGTCGTACGACAATTGCTGTTCACGGATGAGCCGCTCCGTCTCAATCTCGACGGGGTTGGAGGGCATCTGGCGGATCAGGATGAAGGTGAACGTCATCACCGCCCAGACGGTGACGATTCCCTGGAAGACCGTCTGGACCGTATAGCCGGTGAGCACGCGGGCTGCGGCGCGCCGCCAGGCGACAAGCCGTGAGGGGGCAGCCTGGGCGACTGGAGATGCTGATGTAGCTTCCATAAGATCATGTTCCGGTAGAAACGGGCCTGCTGCCGCAAAACAACGAGGCGTTGAGACGGGGCAGCGAGCCGGATGACAGGTAATCTGCACGCCGGCTGGCCATTCTCGCGGCTGGCACGACGCGCCCAAGACTCGCACGGTGAGAACCGGGTGGGGTCATCCCCACCCGGTCACCGTCATCGTGAGTCTGTCTCCGCTATGCGTCCGGGCCTGGGCTGAGAACGCCCTTCATCGTCAGGTAGGTGATGTAGTTGTCAGCCGCACCACCGCCGTTGAGCCAGATGGGATCATCATCCGGCGGCGCGCCGGCCACCAGGTTCTCATTGAGCGGGTTGTTGGTCAACGCCATGCTCAGCGGGATCACCGGCAGGAGGTCATTCCAGATCTTGACCGCCTTGGCGATGGCGGGCCGCTGCGCTTCCGGATCGAGGCCGGCGCCGGCTTCAGCGATCAGCGCGGAGTAGTCTATCTGCTCACCGTTCCACTCAAACTCCATCGGGAAGTTCAGACCGGTCTGGCCTTCCGGCAGGCCGGTGTAGTTCCAGTCGCGCACGGTGCCGTACAACTGGGCGCTGGGGAACGGCGAAGACGTGCCCCAACTACGAACCGTCAGGGTGAAGTTGCCGTCCTTGAGGTCCTGGTCAAGCTGCTGCCACTGCACTGCGCGGCCCGTGATGTCGAAGCCGAAGTCGTTCAACTGACCGACGGCATGCTGCGCGGCAGCGCCATAGTCAGCCCACTCCGCCTGGAAGATGTACTCGGCAGCCACCGGGTTGCCCTGGTCGTCAAGCCACTTGCCGTTGCTGTCGCGCGTGAAGCCGATGCTCAGCAGCAGCTCTTCGGCGGCCTCAGGGTTGAAATCATAGGTGTTAAGCTGGGCCTTGTCCTCATCGGACAGCCACAGATCAACCAGCGTATCAGCCATTCCGGCCATGTAATGCACGGGCTGGGCGCTCAGACCCTTGGTGAGGAAGGCGCTCTCTTCGCGGTCAATGACCATGGCCATCGCCTTGCGCACTTCCGGCCGGCTGAAGGGATACTTGGCGTGATTGATATACACGGCCGCACCATAGAGGTAGGGCGCGCGCAAGATGCGCAGCCCGGCGTCCTGCATGGCCTGGTCAGTCGCCGGCGGGAAGCCGTGCGTCGCATAGCTCACCTGGCCATCCAGCACCAGCGGGGTGACGGCTTCAGTCTCACCGTACCAAATCCTGACTTCCCCGAACTTGACTGTATCGGAGAAGATGCTATTCGGCTGCCAGTGCAGCGTCATGAAGCTGTCGCCCACGTCGTCCAGAGAGTAGATGTACGGGCCGCTGGCGATGATGGCCTCCGGACGGAACTCGCCAATTTCGGCCTGAAGGGCCTGCCACGCCTCGCTGTCTTCTTCCTCGCCGCTCTCATACAGGGCCACGGCCTTTTGAGCGAGATCACCATAGGTCTCCATGCTGCGGATACAATCTCGCAGGATGAGGTGCCGGGCATAAAGCGAAGGATTGGACAGCATGAAGCGGACAGTGTAGTCGTCAACCTTCTCAACCTCGCCGATGTAGTTGAACTCGGTCCACTTCATGATGCGTCCGATCGCAAACGTGCCAACTACATCGTCGGCGGTGATGGGAGTGCCATCGCTCCACAGAGCGTCCTGGCGGAAGCGCACCACGAACGCCTGGTCGCCCTCGAACTCCCAGCTTTCGGCTAACCAGGGTTCATAGTCGGCTTCAGAGGCCAGATAGTAGGCCATCGGCAGCTCGACCCAGCGGTAGTATAGGCCGAGACCAGCGCCGACAGCCGGCCCACCGGCGGCAAAGCTGTTGAGGTGCCCGTCTGGCGGAATGGGGTACGGCCAGGCGGCATAGAAGGTTCCTACCGGGGCCTCCTGCCCCAGCACTGGTGTGACGCCGGTGAGCACCAGCGCCAACACGATCAGAACAACAGTAATACGTCGCATTTTCTTCCTCCACTGAGCTATATATATGAATCTTCGATTCAGACGCGATGTACAAGCGCCTTCTTCCACTATGCTCCATTAGACCCGCAGTGTCAACTAGGTGCCAACCGACCCGACCAACCGACCGTCATACCGCACGTCGGAGCGGGACAGGCAGCCGGCCCGCCGGCGTGAAGCGGCCCAATAGAGCATCCGCCGCTGCTTGCAGGGAGGGTGTGCTGTCCCCACAGGTACACAGGATCGCCTCAGCGCCGTCCAGCACCTCGACATCATAGGGATTGCGCAGGCAGAGCAAAATGCCTTTAGAGGCGCTACTCAGTATCTCCTGCGCGATCTCGCGCTGCCGGGGCAGCAAGTGTGCGCTGCGTGTCGCCACAATCGTTACGTCGGCGGCGCGGGCCATCCGGCGGGCTTCCTCCAGGGCAGCAGGCTGGGGATCAGCCGGGTTGAGAGCGATGTGCGCGATGTCCGGCACCTGCGCATGGAGCAGCGCACCCAGCCCGGTCAGGCCGCTGCGATCCAGCGCGCCCGTCTCCAGTTGTGACGCGAACTCGATCACGGCGATGTGCTGTTTTTGCGGGCGCAGCGGGAATACAGCCGGGTTGGCGGTGAGCAGCACCGTGCCGGCCTCAGCCGCCGCCTGGCAGACGCGCAAGTGATCCGCGCGGCGGATGGCGCTCAGGTCGCCCGGTTCAACAGCCGGGAAGCGGCGGGTGAAGGCGTCCAGGCGTGCATTGGCGGCATCAATCTGCGCCAGCGGCAGGCGTCCGCTTTCTGCCGCGTGCAGCAGGGCGTCATAAGCCGCCTCCTGGTTCTGGCGCGTGTGCGAGAAGAACATCGCGTCGGCACCAGCCAGCGCCGCCAGCACCGCCGACTCGCCCGCCCCGTAGTTCTGGGTGATAGCCTGCATCTCCATGCAGTCGGTGACGATCAAACCCTCGAACCCGATCTCCTGGCGCAGCAGGCCGCTGATGATCGCCGGCGACAGGGTGGAAGGATAGTCTGGGTCGAGCGCCTCGAACTTGACGTGGCTGATCATGACGCTGGCGATACCGGCCTCTACCGCTGCCCGGAAGGGAACCAGATCGTGTTCCCACAGAAAGTCCAGCGCGCCGCTGACCACCGGCAGGCTGACGTGGGAGTCGGTCGGCGTGTTGCCGTGCCCAGGGAAGTGCTTGGCACAGGCGGCCACCCCCGCCGACTGGAAGCCGCGCACCTGGGCGACGGCCAGCCGGCTGACGCGGGCGGCGTCCGCGCCAAGTGTGCGCGTGCTGATGACCGGGTTGCTGCTGTCGTGGCCGACGTCCACGACCGGCGCCAGGTTGAAATTGATGCCCAGGGCGCGCAGTTCGGCCCCCAGAGCTGCCGCCACTTGCTCGGCCAGCGTCTCAGAATCCGCCGCGCCCAAAGCCATCGCACCAGGGCTTTCGCTGAATCCTTCCCGCAGCCGGGCGACGATCCCGCCCTCCTGGTCAATGGCGATCAGCGGCGGGTGCTTGGCCGCCGACTGCACGGAGCGGACCAGCCTGGCCACCTGCGCAGGGGTCTCGACGTTGCGCGCGAAGAAGATCACGCCCCCGATGCGCCCTTCGGCCAGCCACTCCAGGATGTAGTCAGGCGCGCCCAGGCCCTCAAAACCAACCAGCAGCATTCGCCCCACTTTCTCGCGCAGCAAAGACATCAAGCATCGCCCTTTCTTGTGCGTGGTAGCCGCGTGGAGCGCACCAGACTCAGACAGCAACGGTGCACATCTGGGTCGCCGGCGACTTCTCGCAAGGTCACAGGAGAACGGACAGCAGGCAAGGGAAAGGCACTAACGACACTTCGTGAGCATTCGACCGGCGTGTGATGCGGGTTGGGCTGGCGAACCTGCCATCTGGCGACTGCCATCTGAGCGTCTTTCAGAAAACTGTGCATTTCAAGCCACACAAAGTGCCGGCAGTTCGTTTCAAGCCGCACCGCATCGTGACGTGGCGGCAAGTGTCATTATCCCCTGCCTCTTCATTGATAGCATGAGTTCTGGCGAGAGTCAATCGCCGCGATGAACGGCTGCATCTCACCATGGGGGCAGGAAACCACACCACAGATCACAAAACGGTCGCCGAGCCGCCTCAAAGATGAGAGGCACTCCGATGAACAGATGCCATGCACTGGCGCGATGGGCCTGATCGATCAATCGGCATACATCAGGGCACGGGCGCGGCAGTCACAGAAGGCCCGCAATGCGTCCTTCCATCCATCAACCAGATCAGCTATGGGCCGGCTGGCGTCTAGATGCTCGCGCACCGTGCTGCCACCGCTCAGCAAATCAATCGGATAGTGCCCGCCGAAAGTCCAGGGTTCGCGCCAGGCGAACTGGTCCGGGTATCCCGAGCGGACGGTCGCCAGCAGGTGCAGCGCCGTCACGATTGGCTGGAATGTCTCCCGATCTTGAACGTAGATATGAACTCCCTGGCACGGCTGGCCCTGGTACTTGCTGAAAGCCGGCACGAAGTAGACCGGCCTGAAGCGCACCCCAGGCAATGCCAGATCATTCAGGCGATGGGCAAGGTCTTCAGCGTCAATCCAGGGAGCGCCAATATACTCAAAGGGTCTGGTGGTTCCCCGCCCTTCCGATAGATTGGTCCCTTCAACCAGGCAGGTGCCGGGATAGAGTGTCAGCGATTCGAGTGTCGGCAAATTCGGCGAAGGAGGCACGAACGGCAGGCCCGTCTGGTCGAACCACATGCCCCGCTTCCAGCCGGACATGGAAACCACCTCTAGCGAACAGCCGATGGCAAAGGTTTCATTGAACAGACGGGCGATTTCGCCCATGGTCATCCCATAGCGAATGGGAATGGGGTAGGGTCCAACAAAAGAACGATAGGCCGGATCAAGCACTGGCCCTTCAACCCAGTGGCCACCAATGGGAGCCGGACGATCCAGGACGATCACCGGCAGGTTCTGCTCAGCAGCCGCTTGCATGACATGGGCCAGCGTAGCCAGGTAGGTGTAGAAGCGCACGCCAGCATCCTGGAGGTCGAAAACCAGAACGTCCACGTCCCGAAGCATTTCCGGGGTGGGTTTCTGAGTGTCACCGTATAGACTGTAGACAGGCAGGCGAGTCACGGGGTCAGAAGAGGTACTGACCAGCTCTCCGGCCTGTGCTTCTCCACGCAGGCCATGCTCTGGGCCGAACAAGGCCACCAGATTGACCCCAGGATGCTGGTGCAGTCTGGTGATCGTGCTGGTCAGGGCCTGATCAACGCTGCTGGGGCCGGCTACCAGCCCCACGCGCCGCCCGGCAATCAGATCAAGCCGTTCGGCGAGGAGACTCTCAAGCCCCAGTTTGACGCGCATGGCACCCTGGCCTCAGATTGGCAAATGACCAGCTATCGAGCCAGGACGGGCTGCTCAACTGCTGGCTGCTCACCGGTTACATCGCCCGGACGATCCTCCAACTCCATACTACAGAGAGTCTGTGGTTCGGGTCAAGAGACCAGACTGGGCGTGCGCATCTCACCACGCGGGCGACTCCTTGCCATAAGAGACGGCGGCGGGGTGGTGCTGGGAGTACTGCTCAACCCTGGGCCTCACCCCCAGCCTCGCTACGCTCGGCCTGGAACAGACTTCCGAAGTTTTCGGAAACTTCGGAAGTCTGGCGTTCGAGCGCCTGCATGTGTAGGGGTGGGTCTGCAAACCCGCCCCTACAAACGGTTGAGGGGCGGACAGCACCGTGAGAAGCATTGAGAGGGCGTCCGCTTAGCCTCACCCCCAGCCTCGCTACGCTCGGCTTGCCCCCTCTCCACGACGTGGAGAGGGGGCGGCGAGGCGCGCCAGCGCCGAGCAGGGGTGAGGCTAAGAG
>JAGPFT010000555.1 GCA_018056405.1 Anaerolineae bacterium | reverse complement strand
CCGGAGTAAAGCACGGAGCAATCGAGTGGCCGACCAGATTCGTACCGACGAGATAGGCGTGATGGACGGAGCCGCTGACGCGCGACCGAGGCGGCGTCCCGAATGGATCAAGGTTCGCGCGCCGAGCGGCGAGACCTACGAGATGGTGCGCGGCCTGATGCGCAGCAAGCACCTGCACACCGTCTGCGAAGAGGCGATGTGCCCCAACCTCGGCGAGTGTTGGGGGGCCGGCACCGCGACATTTCTCATGCTGGGCGATACGTGCACGCGCTCATGCCGCTTCTGCGATATTAAGACGGGACGACCAGCTCCCCTGGACTGGCAAGAACCTAACCGGATCGCGCAGTCAGTGAAGGCGATGAACTTGCGTCATGTGGTCATCACCAGCGTCAACCGCGATGAGCGGCCCGACGGCGGCGCGCCGATCTTCGCTATGGTCATCCGGCGTATACGCCAGGTGCAGCCGGGGTGCAGCATTGAAGTGTTGATCCCGGACTTCAAGGGCAGCCGCGACGCGCTGAAGATCGTTATGGACGCCCAGCCGGAGATTCTCAACCATAATGTCGAGACAGTTCCGCGCCTGTTCCGCCAGGTTCAGCCGCAGGATCACTACGAGTGGGCTGAGGCAACGCTGCGCAATGCCAAAGAACTGGACCCACTGGCGCTGACCAAGAGCGGCATCATGGTGGGGCTGGGCGAGACATTCGACGAAGTTGTGGCGGTGATGGAAGACCTGGCGTCGTGGGGCGTGGACATCTTGACTATCGGGCAGTACCTCCAGCCAAGCAAGAAACATATGCCCATTGACCGCTACTACCACCCGGAGGAATTCGCCGAACTGAAGCGCATCGGGCTGGAACTGGGCTTCAAGTGGGTCGAGTCCGGCCCGTTGGTGCGCAGCAGCTATCACGCCGAGCAGCAGGTGCGCCAGCTTTCGCAACGCTACCAATTCCGGCTGCGCGGTGAGAATTAGGGCGGCAGGGATACAGCAAGCGCCGGGTTGATCCGGCGCTTTTTGATCTGCGTGATTGTCGGGCCAGGGGTTATGTTTCGATGATCTTGTCGTCAATGAGTTGCTGCTGCACGCGCTGCCCGCGCGGGTCGAAGGTGAAGTACGGCGCGTGAAGCTGGAACTCCATGTCGAGCATGGCGCGACCCGCGCGGTTCTTCTCGACGGTGAAAACCACCCAATCCCGATACTGGCGGGCCTGGTACGGGTTGAAGGCGACGTGTTCCTTCGACAGGATGTGATACTTGTTGTTCATGATGATGGCGATGTCACACTCGTAGTCGAGCGCCGAGCTGCCGCGCAGGTGGAACAGGTGCAGGCGGTTGGCCTTCAGCCCCTCGCGGTCGGCGGCGACAATGGCCCACACTGGCACGCCCAGCGCCAGCGCAATGTCTTTCAATCCCTCGACCACAATGGTCACCTTCTCCGCCTCGTCGGTGGCTCGCTCCGGGTGGATGGCGATCTTCTGCAAATAGTCCACGAAGACGGTCACATTGCCACCAGTCGCATCGCACAGGCGTGCCGTCATCTCGCGGATGGCGCGTAGGGTGGTCACAGCAGGGCTGGCCTTGACCAGGATGAGCCGGTCGGCGTAGCGGTTCATGCGCGCCAGAGCCATCGCGGTCTTGGCGTTTTCGCGCAGAATGGTCTGCAACGAACCGCCGCCGTCAGCCCCGCCGCGCAGGGTGCTCTTGGCCCGCTCGGCGATGATGATGTCGTACAAGTCCTTGAGGCGCACCCCATTCTTCAGGTCAACCTCCGGCGGGTTGATGCTTTCCAGGCACAGCAGCCGGTTCATCAGGTGAGTTTCGGTGTGCTCGTAAGAGAGGTAGAAGGCAAACTGACCGCTACGCATAGCGATGTTGCGGGCAATTTGCAGCGTGGCAATAGTCTTGCCAATGCCCTGAGCGCCGCCTAACAGCACTAGCTCAGTTTTGCGTAGGCCGCCACCGATCATGCCGTCGAGCGGGTCGAGGCCGGTCGGGAGCGGGACGTATTCGGTCAGATCGCCGCGCACGACCATATCGTTGGCTTCAGACATCACCTGGGCCAGGGTGCGCGGCATATGGGCTGTGTTGCGGCTGCTACGGCCCCGCGTCGTCACGCGCGGCTGGCGCGGGGCACCGCCAGGCGTACCATCTCCCTCAGCCACATGCTGCTGAGCCGGGTCTTGTGGGCGCGGGCTGGTGCCGGGCCGATCTGCCATATCATCGTGAAAACGCCGTGTGGACATATCCTGCTCTTCCCCTCTCGGACCTCCAGGCTAAACTGATTGTACTGCCGGGCGCTGATCTGCGCAATGCGCCTGGAAATGGGGATGTACAGAACCTGTCAGGGAGGAGCGCAGCGGAACAGCGGCCTGGTTGACCTCACCCCCGCTCGGTGCTCACGCGCCTCGCCGTTCCCTCTCCGTCAACGGAGAGGGAGAAAGGCCGAGCGCAGCGAGGCCAGGAGGTGAGGTTGATCGGTCGCCCTCTCAATGCTTCTCACGCTGCTGTCCGTCCCTGAACCCACAGGGAGGGAGGGGCCTGGCGTGCGCGCTTTTCTCCCTTCCCCCCTGGTGGGGGAAGGGCCGGGGATGGGGGGAAGAGGCAGGGATAAGGCTTCTCC
>JAGPFT010000554.1 GCA_018056405.1 Anaerolineae bacterium | reverse complement strand
CTCCGGCAGAGCCAGAGAGGGGGACTTTGACCGCCGGATGAGACGTTTTCCCCCTCTCTAGCTCGGCTGGGGAGGGGGCCAGGGGGAGGGGCCTCCACTGTCAGGGGATGGGGGGCATTTGTGGGCAACGAGGCGCGGCAGCGCTGAGCGGGGGTGAGGCTTTTCTCGCCCCGCTCAATAGGCATAGCGCTCCGGGTCGAACAGGTGCAAGTGCTCGCGCACCCAGGCGATGGTCTGGCGCAGCCCCTCTTCGAGCGTCACCTGCGGCTGCCAGCCGATCAGGTCGCGGGCCAGGCTGTTGTCGGCGCGCAGGCGCAGCACTTCGCTCGTCTCCGGGCGGACGCGCGCCGCATCGCTGACCAGCGGCACCTCGCGCCCGGTCAGCCTGATGGTCAGCCGGGCCAGGTCGCCGATGGTGATCGAGCGGCCCGTCCCCAGGTTGACCGGGCGGCCAATCGCCGCCTCGGATTCCATCGCCAGCAGAAAACCGCGCACCGTGTCGCTGACGAAGGTCAGGTCGCGGGTGGGGTGCAGCGCGCCGAGCCGCACTTCGTCGCGGGTCAGCGCCTGGCTGATGATCGTCGGGATGACAGCGCGCGCGCTCTGGCGCGGGCCGAAGGTGTTGAACGGGCGCACGATACGCACCGGCAGGCCGTAGGCGGCGTGGAAGCTGATCGCCAGCGCGTCGGCGGCGACCTTCGACGCGGCGTAGGGCGATTGCGGGTGCAGGGGGTGCGTCTCGTTGATCGGCTCGACCTGCGCCGTGCCGTAGACTTCGCTGGTCGAGGCGATGGTCACGCCCGTCACCCCCAGGTCGCGGGCGGCGCTGAGCACGTTGAGCGTACCGCCCACGTTGACCGCCACCACTTCGCGCGGGTGCTGGTACGAGTAGGGGATGGTGATCACCGCCCCCAGGTGATAGACCTGCTCCACGCCGCGCATCGCCTGCGCTACGGCGTCGGGGTCGCGCAGGTCGCCGAAGAACAGCTCGACTTCGGCACGGATGTCCGGCGGCAGCAATTCCAGGTTGCCGGCGCGGTGCGCGGAATTGTAGCGCACGAAGGCGCGGACGCGCGTCCCCTGGCGGACGAGCGCTTCCACCAGGTGGCTGGCGATGAATCCGGCAGCGCCGGTGACGAGGGCCTGAGTGCTCATGGGCAGGGGTTCCTGTGGATGAGATGGTTGTTGGTTTTCGGGTTCCGGTTCTCAGGGGGCTTTTACATACACGCCCTCAGTCTTCAGTTTTCAGTTGTCGGTCATTGGTCGTCTGGCTGCGGGCGTACAGGCCGCGCCCGGCGGCCATCGTCGCGCGCGTCGGCAGCAGCAACGCAGCCAGCAGCCATGCCGCCGCGCGCCCGTGATGCTTGCGCGTGTAGGTCAGCAGATCGGCCCAGTAAACGTGCTGCGTCAGGCGCGGCACCTGGCTCAGGCTGGCGTGCTCGTCGTGAACAATCGTCGCCTCGGCCACGAAGTGAATCGCCGCGCCCGTCCCCACAATCCGGCGGCACAGGTCATCGTCAGTGAAGAACAGCTTGAGCCGCTCGTCGAAATAGCCGATCTGCGCCAGGATGGCCCGCCGGGCCATCAGGCACGATCCCGGCGCGACCTCAATCGCCCGCGTGGAATCGCGCTCCCAGCCCTCGTACCACATGGCGCGGCGGCGACGCTCGCGCCAGCGTGGAAACAGCACGCCCAGGAAGGTGTAGCTGAGCAGGGCGTCGCCGTAGCCGGGGAAGCGCGAGCAGGTACGCTGAAGCGTCCCATCGGCGAAGGTCATGTGTGGCGTCACCGCACCGACCGCTGGATGCTCATCCAGGTAGGCGACCAGCGTCGCCAGCGCGCCCGGCGGGAGGATCGTATCCGGGTTGAGGATCAGCGCGCACTCGCCCTGCGCGGCGCGCAGCCCCAGGTTGTTACCGCCGCTGAACCAGCGGTTGGCCCCAGACTCGATCACATTCACTGCCGGGAAGCGCTGGCGCACCATGTCCGCGCTGCCATCGCGCGAGGCGTTGTCCACGACGATGATCTCGGCGGCGAGATCGCCCTGCGTCGCCAGCAGCGACTCCAGGGCGCGGGCCAGCACGTCGCGCGTGTTGTAGTTGCAGAGGATGGTGGTGAGCTTCATCGTTCACGCCGCGAGTAAGAGCCGGCTCAACGTGCGAGAGTATAGCGCAGATCGCGCCTCCCGCGAAGCGGCGATTCATGGCGGGTGCGGGCCAAAGCTGTCAGCGACTCGCTGGAGGCGGGGCATGGACCTTATGGTCTCACCTACTCAGGTCCATGAACGAGTTGTCAGGCAGTCGTCGAAGGCCCCCATCCCCCGGCCCCTTCCCCCAGCCGAGCTAGAGGAAGGGGAGAGCCGCTCGCCAGATCGTCCCCCTCTCTAGCTCGGCTGGAGAGGGGGAGGGAGGGGGTGAGGCGCAGGCGGGCGGCGATCAGACTTCCGAAGTCTTCGAAGACTTCGGAAGTCTTAGTGCGGTGGGAGGCCCCTCCCCCTGGCCCCCTCCCCGGCGGAGCCAGAGAGGGGGAAGATACGGCGCCTGGGCGCCAAGTCCCCCTCTCTAGCGCGGCTGGAGGGGGGGATTGAGGGGGTGAGGCGCAGGCGGGCGGCGATCAGACTTCCGAAG
>JAGPFT010000553.1 GCA_018056405.1 Anaerolineae bacterium | reverse complement strand
GATTTAGGGTGGGGTAAACCATCGAACAGCCCCTGGTGGACTTCCGCCAACGTGCACTAGCGAGGAAAGCGCGCCGCGCGGTGCAGTTCGGGCGTGAGACCTGAGTCGTGAGTCTGGCACGTGGGACGCGATCATCGTTCCTGGCTCGTGACGCAGGACTCAAAACTCCAGACTCATCACCCGCCGGAGAAACGGACGCAAGGATGATCAAACTGCTGCTCACATGGGACATCAAGCCAGGCCGCGATCAGGAGTACTTTGAGTTCATGGTGCGCGAGTTTGCGCCGGGCGTGCAGCGCCTGGGCATCACACCAACCGAAGCCTGGTTCGCGGTGTATGGTGACTGCCCGCAGATCATGATGGAGGGCGTGGTCGAAGATATTCCCACCATGCAGCAGATTCTAGCCAGCAGCGAATGGGCCGCCCTGCACGAGCAATTGCTCGACTACGTGGATAATTACAGGCAGAAGCTCGTGCGCGCCAACACCGGCTTCCAGATTTGAGCGCTTCCGCGCCCCTGCTCAACGCAGAGAAATAGCGAGCGACCCCGATGGGTCGCTCGTTGTGTAGCGCGCTATGCTGGTCTGCCTCGGCCAGCCGTCAGTCGCTCTTGTCTGTGCCGGAGCCGGACGGAGTCGGGGCCGATGGCACATCGGGTTTTGCCTCGCTCTTGGTCTCGCTCGTGCCATTTTCGCGCTTGGGCGGGGTGGCCAGAGCGCTGGCCCCTTTGCTGTCCTTGGCGTACCAACCCGATCCCTTGAAGACGATACCCACCGGCTGCGGCACGCGGTGAACGTGCCCGCCACATTCCGGGCACTCGGTCAGCGGCGCATCGCTGAAGCGCTGACGCTGGTCAAAACGCACGCCGCACACCGCGCATTCGTAGGTGTAGAGTGGCATTGCTTATCCTCATCATCTCACGCCAACAGTATAGTATAATCTATCTCACAGGCGGTCACAAGGGACAGCGCGTAAGAAATCCGATAGTGTATCGAGTTTGGGTGGCAATGGCGTCGGTGCTGTCTGTTGAGGGTCCACGAACAAGTTTGGGCATTCGCCAGAATGCCCCCATCCCCTGGCCCCTTCCCCCAGCAAAGCCAGGGGAAGGGGAAAACCGCTTGCCAGATCGTCCCCCCTCTAGCTCGGCTGAAGGGGGGATTGAGGGGGGAGGCCTTCAGCGAGCATTCCTGAACTCCCCAGGGGGTGAGTAGGGAGGATGACGATGCGTCTGACCGATCGGACCGATGTCGTGCTGGGCATTGATGTCGGCACGCAGAGCGCCAAGTGTGTCGTGCTCGACGCCACTGGCGAGCTGCGGGGCGTCGGCCAGGAACCCTATGACATCCTCACGCCGCGCCCGCAGTGGATCGAGCAAGACCCCCACGCCTGGTGGACTGCGGTGGTCAGCGCTGTGCGCCAGGCCATGCGCGAAGCCGAGATGATGGCGGGGCGCGTGCGCGGCATCGGCGTCACCGGCCAGATGCACGGCGCGGTGCTCATCGGCGAAGACCTGGAGCCGCTGCGCCCGGCGATTATCTGGATGGACCGGCGTAGCGCCAATCTGTGCGAGCTGATCCTCAAGCGCGTCCCGCCCGACGTGGTGCTTCAGGAGGCGGGCAACCGTCTGTCGCCGGGCTTCGCCGGGGCCAGCGCCGCCTGGCTGCGCGAAGTCGAGCCGGAGACGCTCGACCGGGCGCGGGCTATCATCCAGCCCAAAGACTACATTGTGCTGCGCCTCACCGGCGAGATCAGCAGCGAGCCGAGCGACGCTTCGGCCACGTGGCTGTACGACATCCGCCAGCGCCGCTGGTCGGAGACGCTGGCGAGCGCCTGCGGCGTGCCCTTCCAGGCGCTGCCGACTCCCCTGGCTTCGACGACGGTCGTCGGCGGGCTGCGTCCTACCCCGGCCTTCGACCTCGGCCTGCGCCCGGATATTCCGGTGGTCGCCGGGGCGGGCGACCAGGCCGCGCTGCTGCTGGGCACCGGCGTCGTCGAGCCGGGGCGCGGCTCGATCACCATCGGGACGGGCGGGCAGATGACCGTCGTCTCGACGCGGCCCATGATTGACCCGCAGCTACGCCTGAACACGTTCTGCCACGCCGTGCCGGGCCGCTGGTACACGATGGGAGCCATCCTCAACGCGGGGATCGCGCTGCGCTGGTGGCGCGATGTGTTGGGCGGGCGGGGCGCGACGAGCTACCACGCGCTGCTGGCCGAAGCCGCTCAGGTGCCCGCGGGCGCGGAGGGGCTGCTCTTCCTGCCCTACCTGGAAGGGGAGCGCACGCCCTACATGAATCCCAACGCGACCGGGGCCTTCGTCGGGCTGACGCTGCGTCACAGTCAGGCGCACATGACCCGCGCCGTGCTGGAGGGCGTGGCCTTCGCCTTCAAGGATTGCCTGCTGACGCTGCGCGAGGCCGGGCCGGTGCCCGATCATTTCCTGGTGGGTGGGGGCGGCGCGCAGGGCGGGCTGTGGCGGCAGATTCTATCGAGCACGCTGAGTGTGTCGCTGCAAACCGTCGAGGGAACCGAGCACACGGCGACCGGCGCGGCGATGCTGGCCGGGCTGGGCGCGCGTGTCTTCTATGACCTGGCGCAGGCGGTTGCCAGCGTCGTGCACTACGGCG
>JAGPFT010000552.1 GCA_018056405.1 Anaerolineae bacterium | reverse complement strand
CCTGCTGGGCACGCTGCCGGTCAGCGACGCGCCCTTGAGCAGCGCCGATCTACAGACGCTCATGAGCCTGTTGGGGTTGGAGGCAGGGGGCGCGAGCGGCCCCACCCTGCCGCTGAGCAGCTTCCTCCCGCCGGGCAATCCCCCGCCGGATGCGCTGTTCAACCAGGGAGTCTACCTGCGCGGGGCGCTGACGCTGCACGCGCTACGCCTGCGCGCCGGCGATGAGGCGTTCTTCGCCATCCTGCGCGCCTACTACGCGCGCTACCAGTACAGCAACGCGACGACGGAGGACTTTATCGCGGTGGCCGAGGAGATCGCCGGAGAGCCGTTGGGCGACCTGTTCGACGCCTGGCTGTACGCTCCTGCGCTGCCGGACCTGCCGGAGATGGGCCTCAGCGCCGCGCAGTAGGCGGGGAGTCTGGCGCAGATGCGTAGGGGGAGGGTTTGGAAACCCTCCCCTACGCTGTTGATCGCCCGATTGTTTGCGTCTTGTCAGAGCGCGCTCACGGCATGTGCAGGACGGGGGCGATGCGCTCGATGGCCCAGTCAATGTCGGCGCGGGTGATGACCAGCGGCGGCGCGAAGCGGAGGATGTGGCGGTGCGTCTCTTTGGCCAGGATGCCCCGCTCCTGCAGCGCCTCGCAGAAGCGCCGCGCGCCGCCCGCTTCCGGCTTTAGCTCCACGCCGATCAGCAGCCCCTTGCCGCGCACTTCTTTGACGTGCGGGCTGTTGATCTCGGCCAGCCGCTCCTGGAAGTACTCGCCCATGGCGGCGGCGTTCTCGATCATGCGCTCCTCGACGAGCACTCGCAGCGCCGCCCGACCGACCGCTGCCGCCAGCGGATTGCCGCCGAACGTGCTGCCGTGATCGCCGGGGCGGAAGACGCCCAGCACCTCACGGCTGGACAGCACCGCTGAGACCGGGTAGAAGCCACCCGACAGCGCCTTGCCGACGGTCATCACGTCGGGGCGCACGCCTTCGTGGTCGCAGGCGAAGAGCTTGCCCGTGCGCCCCAGCCCGGTCTGAATCTCGTCGGCGATCAGCAGGACGTTGTGGTGCGTGCACAACTCGCGGGCGCGGCGCAGGTAGCCGTCCGGCGGGACGATGACGCCGCCCTCGCCCTGGATCGGCTCGACGATGAAGGCGACCGTATGCGGCGTGATCGCCGCTTCCAGCGCGTCGGCGTCGCCGAAGGGCACCAGCCTGAAGCCGGGCGTGTAGGGGCCGAAGCCATCGCGGTACTGCGGCTCGGACGAGAAGCTGATGGCGGTGATCGTCCGCCCGGCGAAGTTGCCGGCGCAGGCGATGATCTCCGCCTGGCCGTCGGGCACGCCCTTGACCTCGTAGCCCCACTTGCGGGCGGCCTTGAGCGCGGTCTCGACGGCCTCGACGCCGGTGTTCATCGGCAGGGCCATCTCGTAGCCGGTCAGCTCGCATAGCTCCTGATAGAACAGGCCGAGCTGATCGTTGCGGAAGGCACGGCTGGTCAGCGGCAGGCGCGCG
Organism: Anaerolineae bacterium; assembly: GCA_018056405.1. GTDB lineage: Bacteria > Chloroflexota > Anaerolineae > Aggregatilineales > Aggregatilineaceae > UBA2029. Next base: position 1,139 of record JAGPFT010000552.1, on the reverse strand, counting down.
GCCTGCTCGACCAACGCCTGGCGGATGCGCGGGTGGCCATGCCCCTGGTTGACGGCGCTGTAGGCGCTCAGGCAGTCCAGGTAGCGCTTGCCCTCCACGTCCCACACCCACACGCCTTCACCCCGGCTCAGCACTACGTCGAGCGGGTGGTAGTTGTGCGCGCCGTAGCGATCTTCCAAAGCCATAAGTTCTTCAGAGGACAGGTGAACTAAGGTTTCCATAGTTGGCAGAACCTCGGAAGCGTAGCTGCTCGTTTACTGAATCGGGAACAGCCAGTACCGATACCCCCATTGTAACAGCAGCGGCAGACTATTGGCAGTCCAAGTAGGGCCACGAGCGGACTAGGGGGCGATCCAGCGGCGTGCCGTCAGCGCCGGGCGCATTTCGTTTTGGGTGGCCGGCACAGCCTTGAGTAGGGGCGGGTTTGCAAACCCGGCCCTACAGGCCTCTCCCCCTCAATCCCCCTCTCCAGCCGAGCTAGAGAGGGGGACTTTGATCGCTGGTTGGGGCGTTTTCCCCCTCCCTGGCTTTGCCGGGGAGGGGGTCAGGGGGAGGGGCCTTCCGCCGCACCAGACTTCCGAAGCCGAGCGCCTGCCCCTGCGAGGCCTCACCCCCTCAATCCCCCTCTCCAGCCGAGCTAGAGAGGGGGACTTTGATCGCTGGACATGGCACTTTCCCCCTCTCTGGCTTTGCCGGGGAGGGGGCCAGGGGGAGGGGCCTTCTGCCGCAGCAGACTTCCGAAGCCGAGCGCCCGCCCCTACAGGCCTCACCCCCTCAATCCCCCTCTCCAGCCGAGCTAGAGAGGGGGACTTGACTCGCTGGACACGGCACTTTCCCCCCCCCTGGCTTTGCCGGGGAGGGGGCCAGGGGGAGGGGCATTCCGTCCAGATCGCGCCCCTACCAGGGATATGAAGCGCACCGTCAGCGCCGGGCGCGATCGTCTCCGCCGCCGTCGAACGGCTCCTCTGCGTCCAGCCCGAAGTCGCGCGGCGAGACGCGCCGCGAGAAGTCGTAGTAGACGCGGTAGGGGCCGAAGTCGCGCGTCTGGTAGCTCACGCCCGCTGCGCCAAGCTCGGCGGCGATGCGCGCGTCCAGTGCCGGGAAGTTCTGCGTGATCCACACGACGCGCGCCGCGGCCT
>JAGPFT010000044.1 GCA_018056405.1 Anaerolineae bacterium | reverse complement strand
CCCTCCTGGAGCTGCTGCAAGGCGACTCCTACGAAGGAGTGGAGCGCACAGTGGACGTGCATATCCGCAACCTGCGTAGCAAGATCGAGCTAGATGCCGGCAAACCGTATTACATCGAGACGGTGTTTGGGGTAGGCTATCGCTTCAGGCCGGAGGAATGAGCGGTGTTCTCGCTCCGCGTGAAACTCAGCCTGGCGCTGCTCGTGACCGGGCTATCCGGCGTGATCATCGTGGCAGTGCTGGTGCAGCGCTTCACGACCGCTGAGTTCGACAGCTTCGTCGTGGAGCAGGAACGCGCTAATTTCATCGCCGACATGGCCGCCTACTACGAGGTTTATGGCTCCTGGGAGAATATGCACATGGCGCGCGGCAGGCTGCCGCTGCCGCCAGCGCCCGCTAATCCCTCGCCCGACGAGGCGAGTAGCCGGCCCCCTGCCCCGATTCGTTTCATGCTGGTGGATCAGGATGGAACAGTCATTATCCCCGGCCAGGACTACGCGCTGGGTCAGCAGATTGCGGAAGCAACGCTGAAAGAAGCGGAGCCGGTCATAGTCAACGACGAAACCGTCGGCTATGTGATTGCCAGCGCCGACTGGCTGGAGCGCAACGCGCTGGAAGAGGCGTATCTGGATCGTGTCACGCGGATGCTGTGGTGGGCAACGGGAGGGGCCATCGTCCTGGCACTGCTGCTCAGCTTGCTCTTTGCGCGCACGCTATCACGCCCGCTGCGCGAGATTGCCGCAGCCATCCGCTCGTTCTCGCACGGCAACCCGGTGTCTCAGGTGCCCGTGCGCAGCCGCGACGAGGTGGGACAGGTTGCTGCGGCGTTCAACCAGATGAGCGCGGACCTGGCGCGAGCCAACCAGCTTCGTCGCCAGATGATCGCCGACATCGCCCACGAGTTGCGCACGCCGCTCTCGGTCGTGGTGGGCTACCTGGCTTCTATGCAAGAGGGTCTGCTCAAACCCAGCCCGGAGCGCTTCAGGGTTATGCACGACGAAGCGCAGCATCTCCAGCGCCTGGTGGAAGACCTGCGCCTGCTCTCACTGGCCGACGCCGGTGAGCTACGCCTCAACCGCCAGTGGGTCGCCCCCGGCGAGTTGGTCTCGCTGGCCGCCGCCGCTTTCGGGCACCAGGCGGAACAACAGCGCCTCACGCTCGACGTGCAGAGCGACCCCGATGTCCCGCTGCTCCATGCCGATCCGGATCGCGTCCTGCAAGTGCTGAGCAACCTGCTCAGCAACGCACTGCGCCATACGCCCGAAGGGGGGCAGATCAGCCTCTCGGCGCGCCAGCAAGACGGGGAGATTTGCCTGGCAGTTGCGGATACCGGGCCGGGCATTGCCCCTGAGCATCTGCCCCACATCTTTGAGCGGTTCTACCGGGTGGATGCGGCGCGGCACCAGGAGCAAGCCGAGTCCGGCCTGGGATTGGCCATCGCCAAGTCGCTGGTCGAAGCGCACGGCGGGCGCATCACGGCGACCAGCGTGCTGGGCAAGGGCACCACAGTCACGCTGACGTTTCCCGTCCAACCCCCGGAGGCACAGACGGCACACAAGCCGACAGCTCTCTCGAGTGAGCCGCCAACCGCCCGTTGATCTTCCCTACAGCATCGCCCTGCCCCACGATCCGATTGCGAAAAGCCTCGGCCAAACCTTAAGGGAAGTATCTCATTTCTGGGGCAAAAGATCACCGCTGAGGCGCAGAGAGCGCGGAGAAAAGAGAGTGGGGAGCGTGGGAGGGGTCATGACACCCCACCCTCAATCCCTCCCCGCCGGCAGGGAGGGACTTGAGCTTGCTTCTCCTTTCCCCGCGAGCGGAGAAAGGGGGCCGGGGGATAGGGGTTGGAAGGGCTTCTCCAAGGGTCTCTCAGGAGAAGCCTTATCCCTGCCTCTTCCCCCCATCCCCGGCCCTTCCCCCACGAGGGGGGAAGGGAGAAAAGCGCGCACGCCAGGCCTCCCCTCCTTGTGAGGGAGGGGTTTGGGGTGGGGAGACAATTTCTCAGAGAGTCTCTCCGTTCTTCTCCACGTCCTCTGCGCTTCAGGAATCTCACCCCCCTCGTGAAACACACCCCGCATCGGGCAAGCACTTGACAACGTACCTCAATGTATGCTTAAATCGGTTTAGTAAACCGGTTTAAGCGCCGCCGTTTCGTGCCAAAGAAAGGAAACAACTCGCAAGTCTGAATGTTCCCGCTATACGCCTGTTAGACCTTCCGCTTGTTAAGAAATTGAGGAGAATGAGAAAGAGATGAAACGCACCGCACTTTCCCTGGTACTCGTGGCCCTCCTTGCAACGGCCTTTGCGTTGCAGGGCGTTGGCTTCCTGGGCGCGGCTCACGCCCAGGAGCCGATCAAGTTGACATTCTGGAATTACTGGGATGGCAAGAACGGCGAAGTGATCCAGGCGCTGGTGGATCGCTACAATGCCGAGCACCCCGAGGTCGAAATCGAGAATGTCTTCATTGGTTGGGGCGAGCTACTGCCCAAGCTGCAACTGGCAGTCACCGGGGGCGACACTCCCGACCTCGCCGCCGCCGATATGGTCTGGATGCCGTTCCTGGCGAACTCCGGCGCGCTGATCCCGCTCAACAGCTTCATCGAGGCCTCCGGTACCGACATCGCCGACTTCTATCCCGCGCTGCTCGCGGTCAACACCTACGGCGACCAGTACTATGGTCTGCCGGTCAGCACCAACAACCTTGAACTGTTCATCAACAGCGACCTCTTCGCAGCGGCGGGCCTCGATCCGGCTGTGCCGCCGACTACCTGGGCCGAGCTTCAGGACATGGCCGTGCAATGCGCCAACCCTGAGCAGGGTGTCATCGGCCTTGAACTCTATACGCAGCCCGGCGAGGGCCTGACCTGGCAGTTCCAGGTCTATCTGTGGCAGGCCGGCGGTGACTTCCTCACCGACGACCTCAGCGCCGCCGCGTTCAACTCTGAGGCCGGCTTGAAGGCGCTCAACTACTGGCTGGGCCTGATCGACTCAGGCGCATACACCCTCTCGGACTGGGGGCTGTTCGGCCAGGGCCAGGCCTGCATGGTGATGGATGGCTCGTGGATGGTCGGCATCTGGGCCGACACCGCCCCGTTCGAGTGGACGACGGCCCCCATGCCCTACCCTGAAGACGGCGAGCCAGCCACCAACATGGGCGGCGAGCACATCTTCATCATGGCCTCCGACGAGGCCAAGCAGCAAGCGGCCTGGGACTTCATCGCCTGGTTCACCAGCCCAGAAATCCAGTTGGAATGGGATCAGCAAACTGGCTTCATGCCCGTCCGCGACTCCGTGGCCACTAATGAGGCCTACCGCGCCTGGATCGAGGAAACTGAGCCGCGCCTGCTGCCCTTTGTCGAGATGCAGCAGTACGCGCACAACCGCCCGCCCGTCCAGCAGTACGCTGAGCTTTCGGACGCTTTCTCGGCGGCCATCGAGCGCGCTCTCTACAGTCAGATAAGTCCTGAAGAGGCGCTGGCCGAAGCTGAGACCGCCGTGAACGACCTGCTTGAGTAGTGGCAACTCTTGCCGACTGGGGGCAGACTCTATCTGCTCCCAGTCCTTTCCCTGATCTGGTCGAGGTTCCAACATGTCCATAGTGACTCCGCTGCGCGCAAGTTGGCATCGGGCCAACCGGCAGGGCGATCTTTCTGCTGCGGCGCTGGCCCTTGCGCCGGCGGTGCTACTGTTTGCCGTCTTCAACATCTACCCGCTGCTCTATTCGGGCTACCTGAGCTTCATGCGATGGGACGGCTTCAGTCCGCAGCGCACCTACGTGGGCCTGGCTAACTACCAGTCCATCTACGAGTCCGCCCAGTTCCGCAACGCGCTGGGCGTCACCGTGAAGTACATGGGCGGGGTCACTGTGCTGGGGGTGGCGTTCGGACTGGTGATCGCCATGCTGCTCAATTCCGGCATTCGCGGCCAGAACATCTACCGCATGATCTACTTCCTGCCTGTAGTCACGTCAACCGTTGCGGCGGCTGTGGTCTGGCGTTACCTGATGACGCCGGGCACAGGCTACGCTGACGTGTTCCTGCGCAATATCGGCCTGACGCCGCCCTCACCTGCCTGGCTGCGCAACCCCACCTGGGCACTGCGCATCGTGATCCTGGTCGGCCTCTGGAAACGGCTGGGGTTCAATATCGTCGTCTTCCTGGCCGGCTTGCAGAATATCCCGAAAGACTACTACGAAGCGGCCACGGTAGATGGTGCCGGAATCTGGGCGCGCTTCCGGTATGTGACCGTTCCGCTGATCGCTCCCATCACCCTCATGTTGGTCATCATGTCGCTCATTGACGCCTTCCTGATCTTCGACGTGGTGTACGTGATGACTGAGGGCGGGCCGGTGGGGACGACCGAGGTCGTCGGGTTCTTACTGTACCGCCAGGCGTTCCGCTACTTCAACCTGGGCACAGCCTCGGCGATGGGCTGGGTAATCTTCGTCATTGTGTTCACCGCCTCCCTGATCCTGTGGAAGTTCTTTGGCGCGCAGGAGTCCGGCCTATGAGCGCGGCGAGCACCTCCCTGACGCGCGCGATGCGGCTCCGTGCGGCGCGGTGGCCATGGGGCAAGCTGCTGATCCACGCCATGCTGATCGCCGGGGCGTTCGTGATGGTCATTCCCTTTCTGTGGATGCTCACCCTGTCGCTCAAGCCGGCGGCGCTCACCCATCAGTCCCCCTACCTGATCCCCACGCATTTCGAGGTGGCCAACTATGAGAAGGCGTGGCAGACCGCCCCATTCGGGCGCTATTACCTGAACACGCTGGTGATGACCGCCGGGATTGTGCTGGGGCAGGTGCTCCTCTCGTCGCTGGCGGCCTACGCCTTCGCCCGGCTCCGCTTCCCAGGGCGTGACGCGCTGTTCCTGGTCTTCCTGGCGACGATGATGGTCCCGTTCTACGTCACCCTGATCCCCTCCTACCTGATCATTGACCGGCTCGGCTGGATCGATTCCTACGAGGCCCTGATTGTGCCGCGCATGGTGAGCGCCTTCGGCATCTTTCTGCTGCGGCAGTACTACCAGGGCATCCCGCGCGAGTTAGACGAAGCGGCGATGATTGATGGCGCAAGCCGCCTGGGTATCTGGTGGCGGATTATCCTGCCTCTGTCCGGCCCTGGGCTGGCGACGCTGGGTATTTTCGCCTTCATGTTCGCCTGGAACGACTTTCTGTGGCCGCTGGTCGTGATCAATGATCCCGATATGCGCACCGTGCAGCTCGGCCTGGCCATGTTCCAGGGCCGCTACGGGACGCAGTGGACGCTGCTCATGGCGGGCACGGTCACCGCGACGCTGCCCACGCTGATCGTCTTCCTGATCGGGCAGCGCTGGTTCATTCAAAGCGTCGCCCAGTCGGGTGTGAAAGGGTAGCGCGATGATCGAGCACTGGTCAGCACCTGAATGGGCACGTGAACGGGTCTTCTACCAGATTTTTCCGGATCGCTTCTTCAACGGTGATCCGGCCAACGACCCGCCCCAAACCGTGCCCTGGGACAAGCTGCCGACCCGCGACAACTTCTTCGGCGGCGACCTGGCCGGCATCTGGGCGAAGCTCGATTACCTGGAGCAGCTTGGCGTCGGCGCGTTGTACCTGACGCCGTTCTTTCGGGCGCGCACCAACCATCGCTACGACACATCCGACTACCTGCAGATCGATCCAGCCGCCGGGACGCTGGACGACTTCCGCGCACTGGTGGCTGACGCGCACCAGCGCGACATGCGCCTGATCCTGGACGCGGTTTTCAATCACTGCGGCGACGGGTTCTGGGCCTTCGAGGATGTCGTCCAGCATGGAGCAGCTTCTCCCTACGCCGACTGGTTCAGTATCGCCTCATATCCTGTCACCGCAACGCCTCCCTCCTATCAGACCTGCGGCGGCGCGGCGTTTCTGCCCAAGCTCAACCATGCCCATCCCGCCGTGCGCGAGTACCTGCTTCAGGTAGCGCGCTATTGGCTGGAACAGGGCGCTGATGGCTGGCGGCTCGACGTGCCCTGGAAAGTGCCGCTGGACTTCTGGCGCGCCTTCCGCACGGAAGCCCTCAAGATCAAGCCAGACGCTTACATCGTCGCCGAAGTGTGGCGCGGAGCCACTCCCTGGCTGGGAGGCGACACGGTGCACGGGGTGATGAACTACCGCCTGCGCGCGGCGATCCTCGACTATTGCGCCTGGGATCACATGGACGCGGAGGACTTCGACTACGAGCTGACGCAGTTGCGAGCAGAGCACGGGGCCTCTGCACCCTATCACCTGACTCTGCTCGGCAGCCACGATACGGCACGCATCCTCACCGCGTGCGGCGGCGATGCTGAGCGCGCCCGGCTCGCAGTGATTTTCCAATTCACGTATATTGGAATCCCGATGATCTACTACGGGGATGAGATCGGCATGGCGGGCGAGAACGATCCCCTGTGCCGTGCCGGGATGATCTGGGACAAGCGCCGCTGGAATGGGCGGCTGTACGAGACGTACCGCCGGCTGATTGCGCTGCGCCGCGCGCACGCCGCCCTGACGCAAGGCGGATTCGAGCCGCTCACCGTGTTCAACGCCGTCTACGCCTACCATCGCTTCCTGGACGAGGACAGTGTGGTGGTTGTCCTCAACCCCAGGGAGGCGCGCCAGAATGTGCGCCTCCCCCTGGGGCGCGCCGCCGGGCGCGCGGCTGCATGGGAAGACGTTTTGAGCGGGGAGTGTTTCCCCGTGCACGAGGGCAAGCTCGCGCTCGATAGTCTACCCTCGCGGGCCGGGTATGTTCTATTGCCCCGGAAAGACGCTCATGACTAAAGTCACTATCTCCGAGATCGCCCGCCGCGCCGGTGTATCCAAGACCGCCGTCTCGTTCGCGTTCAATTACCCTGAGCGTCTGTCTGAGGATACACTGCGCCATATTCTCACCGTCGCCGAAGAGGTCGGCTACGCGCCCGACCCGGTCGCCAGCAACCTGAAGACGCGGCGCACCGGCTGCATTGGCATCTTGGTGCCGCAGCCGATCCCGATCATGACCCGCAATCCCTACCTGCTGAAGTTCATCGAAGGGGTGGGGGACGTGTGTCATGAGAGCGGGATGTCGCTGATGCTTGTCCCGCCGCTCAAAGGCAGCCTGCGGCGCGCTATTGTGCGTGCAGCGGTAGACGGCTTCCTGACGCTGGGACTGGAGACGTTTCGCGGGACGATGGTCGTGCTCCAACAGCGTGGCGTGCCCTTCGTCATGGTGGACAGCGACCCCACGCTCGGGATTCCCTGCGTCAACATTGACGACGAGGGGGGTGCCTACGCTGCCATGTCCTACGCGCTGGCGCTGGGGCACCGGCAGATCGCCATCTTCGGCATCCGCTCCGGCCACCACGGTGACTATCACAAGTACGCCGGGACGCTTCAGCGGCGCATCACCGGCTACGCGCGCGCCCTGGCGGAGCACGGGCTATCCCTGGATGCTCCGAGCGTCCATCTACTGGAGTGCGAGTGCGATGCCGCTGGCGGCTACGAGGGGCTGCACGCGCTGTGGCCGTCGCGCTGGCACCCAACGGCCATTGTGGCTATGGCGGACGTGATCGCCATCGGCGTGATGCAAGCCGCGCGCGAGCTTGGTCTTGGCATCCCGGATGATCTGTCGCTGATCGGCTACGACGACATCGAAGCGAGCAGCCTCACCTGCCCCGCGCTGACGACCATCCGCCAGCCAACGTTAGAAAAAGGGCGCGTCGCGGCACAGTTGTTGCTTCAGCGCATTGAGAGTCGGTCCCTCGACGCCGAGCATGTGGTGTTGCCGGTCGAGTTGGTCGAGCGCCAGTCATTCCGAGCACACGACGCCCCATGATCATCGCTGCCACGTGTGTGGTTCCTTAGCAACCTGCTAGTCCATCAAGGCGGAAATAGGGGCGTGGTTGGACCTGATGGACCCCTATCCCCCCGGCTCCCTTTCCCCGCAAGCGATACTGTTGGCGAAACGATCTCGTAGGGGCGTATGGCCATACGCCCCTACGGGGGCGCAGCAGAGCAGCGCCCCATGCACCCACTTAAGGCTCCCAGGCGTATGGCATAGGCGGAACGCCCCTTCCCCTGCCCTCTCGCCGGCAAAGCCAGGGAAGGGGAAAACGTCCCATCTGGCGGTCAAAGTCCCCCCTCTAGCTCAGCTAGAGAGGGGGATAGAGGTTGCGCGCATCCCGCACCCCGCGTCGCGTCCCGAACATCTTGACACAAAAACAGAAGCAATGGTAGGATATGATCGTTCACATGACCGTTCATGTGAACGTAAAACTGGCTCCCGTGAAGCCCGAAGGTGCGCTCATGTCAAGCAACCGGCACGGCAAAAAAGCCCCCACTATGCGCGATGTCGCCGAAAAGGTGGGGGTGTCCGCCCAAACAGTGTCGGCGGTCATCAACGACAAGCCGGGCATCACCAGTGAGACGCGGGCGCGCGTTCTGGCGGCTATTGCCGAGCTAGGCTATCGCCCCTACTCTGTCGCGCGCAGCCTGCGCACGCGCCGCACGCGCACCATTGCTCTGGTCGTCTCCGACATTGCCAACCCCTCCTTTGCTACCATGGCCAGCGCCGCCGAAGACTACGCGCACCGCTTCGGCTATAGCTTGAGCGTCTACAACACTCACGACGACATCGAGCGTGAGACAAGCTACGTGCTCACCGCAACCCAGCGCTGGATTGACGGCGTGCTGTTCGTCTCCGCCGAAGACCGCATGACCAGCCTGGACGCCCTGGAGACCGCCGGCATCCCTGCCGTGGCTATTGACCGCATTCCCCAGCAGTATACGGGGCCATCGGTGACGCTCGACAACGTGAAGGCCGGGCGCATGGCGGCGGAGTATTTGCTCAAACTGGGTCATACCCGCATGGCCCACATCAGCGGCCCGCTCAAGCTGCGCCTGGCGCGCGAACGGATGGCCGGCTATCAGGCGGTGCTTGCCGAGCAAGGGCTGGCTGAGGCGGCATGTATCACCCGTGAGGGCAACTGGGTCTGCGAGTCCGGCTACGCGGCGATGGTGGACATCCTGCGCAGCGGCGTGCAGCCGACAGCCGTGTTTGCGGCCAATGACCGCATGGCGATAGGCGCGATGCACGCGGTCAGCCAGACAGGGCTGCGCATCCCCGACGACATCTCCTTCGTCGGCGTGGACGATATTGAAGTGGCCGCCTACCAGATTCCCGCACTGACAACGATCCGCCAGAGCTTTGCTGAGTTGGCGACGCTGGCGGTGCAGCTTCTGCTGCAGATCATCGAGCAAGGGATGCCAGAACATTCCCAGATTGTTATCGAGCCAGAACTGATCATCCGGGGTTCTACAGCGCCTTTCACGCAGTGAGGACAAGCGTTCATGACAGAAACAACCGTTATTCGTGAGACCTTTGAACAGGGTCAGGGCATCTTGCGCCTGGCACCCAATTTTGTGCCCCGGCGATTCAGCGAAGCAGGGCGTCGCCTACGGCTGCACCCGGATGACTATTACGCCCTGGGGACGGTGCGCGGCTCGATCAAAGAACGCTGGTTTTCCTCGGTGATCGCGGCGATGAATGGCCCCTTGGCCCCCCTCGATGAGGGCATGAGCTATGTGACGCCGACCGAACGCATTGAGGACAAATTCCTGTTCAAAGATGCCGTAGAAGAGTTGGGCGTGGCGATCATCGGCGAGACGCTGCACGCGAAGTACGGCACCTGGCCGATGTATTCCAAGTTCTTCGACTACAACCCGCCGCTGTTTCTGCACCTGCACCTGGACGACATCGCGGCGGCGCGCGTGGGGCGCATCGGCAAGCCAGAGGGCTACTACTTCCCCCCTCAGCTCAACAATCATCCCGGCGAGTTCCCCGTCACGTACTTCGGCTTCGACCCCAGCGTGACCCTGGACGAAGTGCGCGCCCGCCTGCTGGACTTCGAGAAGTGTGACACCCGCATCACCGAGCTGTCACGGGCCTTCCGCATCGAGCTAGGCACCGGCTGGTACACCCCGCCGGGCGTCGTCCACGCGCCGGGATCGTATCTTACCTACGAGCCGCAATGGAACAGCGACGTGAACTCGGTCTACGAGAACGTCACTTCCGGCGAAGTCTATCCCTATGAGTTCCTGGTCGAGAACTGCCCCGACGACAAGAAGCGCGACATGGACTACGTGCTCAGCCTGATGGATTGGGAGAAGAACGTAGACCCCTTCTACCGCGAGCACTACTTCCGCCCGTCAGTGGTTTGCCCGCACTCCGACGACCGGCACGTTGAGAAGTGGGTCGTCTATGCCAACGACTATTTCGGGGCCAAAGAGCTAACCATCCTGCCCGGCCAGACCGTGACCGTCAGGGACGGGGCGGCCTATGGCTGCATCATCATTCAGGGACATGGCAAATTCGGCGTGCACAATGCCGAGGCAGCGATCATGCTGCGCTTTGGGCAGATCAGCGCCGACGAGTATTTCGTCAGCGAGGCTGCCGCCCGTGCGGGCGTGACGATCACCAACCACAGCCGTTGGGAGCCGATGGTCATGCTCAAGCACTTTGGCCCCAATCACCCCGACATGCCCCAGACAACGCCTCTGCAAGGAGCGTAAAAATGAAACCGCAGAACTACGAACTGAAGACCGAGAAGATTCGGGCCGCGTTCGCCGCTCTCAAAAAAGAACACCCGGAGCGGCTCAAGACGCGCCTGAACCTCTCGTGGAGCAACTGGGGATTCGGCATCGAGTCGCTGGCCGCCTCCGCCGCCCGGCTGGAGCGTGCGGGCATCCGCTGGATCGAGCTGCATGGCAACCACTACGGCCCCGACCTCGGCTACAAGGTGGACGAAACGCTCAAGATTCTGGGCGATCACGGGATCAAAGTCGGCGGCGTGTGCGGCATGTTCTCCGCCGACAACGACCTGGCCAGCAACCGCGCGCTGCAGCGCCAGGCAGCCGTAGACTACATCAAACGCGAAGTCCCCTTCACGGCGGCGGTCGGCGGCTCGTATCTGCTGGTCGTGCCGGGCGCAGTGGGCCGCCCCAAAGCCTACGACACCGTTGAATTCGAGCGCAGCGTCGAGACACTTCTCCTGGTGGCCGACCTGTTCGTGCAGCACAAGGTCAAGGCGGCCATCGAGCCGATCCGCTCGGCGGAGGTCAGCCTGGTGCACACCATTGCCGACGCCCAGCGCTACATTGCCGCCGTGAATCACCCCGGCGTGGCCCACATCAACGGCGATGTGTACCACATGCAGTCAGAAGAAGCGCACATCGGCGAGGCCATCCTGGCCGCTGGCGACCAGCTTGTCAACCTGCACATGGCCGACAGCAACCGCTGCGCGCTCGGCCTGGGAGCGCTGGACCTCGACACGATCATCATGGCCCTCTACCTGATCGGCTTCAACACGGCGGGCCGCTTCGTCACGCCGGAACCGCTGGGGCCGGGCGGCGACCCCTACCCCGCCATGTACGGCAAGCCAGACAAGAAGCAGCTTGACGAGATGGTGAGGCAGACCGCCAGCTACTTCCGCGAGCGCGAAGAAGCGCTGCTCGCCTAGGCCAGCGGAGCGAGACGCATGTTGAAGGGTATCCCCAGGATCATCCCGCCAGAACTGCTGAAAGTGCTGGCTGAGATGGGGCATGGCGATGACCTGGTTCTGGCCGACGCCAACTTTCCGGCGGCCAGCGTGGCGCGGCGTCTCGTGCGCTGCGATGGC
>JAGPFT010000550.1 GCA_018056405.1 Anaerolineae bacterium | reverse complement strand
CCTTCAGGCACTCTGCTGCGCCTTGCCTTACCTCACCCCCGCTCGGCGCTGACGCGCCTCGCCGCCCCCTCTCCACGTCGTGGAGAGGGGGCAAGCCGAGCGCAGCGAGGCTGGGGGTGAGGCTACTGCCAGCCCCGCACGTGACGCTGACAATCTTTGCCCACACCCGTTGGGGCCGGCGCATACGAAATCCTTCAGGCACTCTGCTGCGCCTTGCCTTACCTCACCCCCGCTCGGCGCTGACGCGCCTCGCCGCCCCCTCTCCACGACGTGGAGAGGGGGCAAGCCGAGCGCAGCGAGGCTGGGGGTGAGGCTACTGCCAGCCCCGCACGTGACGCTGACAATCTTTGCCCACACCCGTTGGGGCCGGCGCATGACAACACAGAGAAAAGACTATGGAGAAGGACTATGAAGTACTTCGCTTTTCTCCGCGATCTCTGCGTCTCTGCGGTGAGGGGCCGTTTGAGAAGTTGTTCCCCCCACCCCGAACCCCTCCCACAAGGAGGGAGGGGCCTGGAGTGCGCGCTTTTCTCCCTTCCCTCCCTCGTGGGGGAAGGGCCGGGGATGGGGGGAAGAGGTAGGTATAAGGCTTCTCAAACGGCCTCTGACACCTTGCCCCAGAAACGATACACACCCATCGAACCGGGCAGCATCACCCAACATACCGTCAAGTATCGCACAGTGAGGCGCACCCCGCACCCGACGCACCCGACGCTTGGCGAACGGTTCGCCTGCGCGCAGGATCAGCGCTGCATCACTCCCCGCCAGCAAGGACGCGCAGAATCCCCGGCGCGATGCCGCTCAGGTCGTGCAGCCCTTCGGCAACGCGCCCCCGCGCCGCCCCGATGATCACGGTCGGCACGTCATTGGCGGTGTGCTTGCGCGTGCTCAGGTCTTCCAGGTTGCCGTGATCGCTGGTGATGACGATCACCCCGGCTTCGTCATCCCAGGCCGCCAGCAGCCCGGCCATCACCGCGTCGAACAGCTCCAGCAGCGCCACGCCCTGCGCCAGCGTCCCGCGGTGCCCGATCATATCGGAGACCCAGTGCTCAAAGAAGGTCAGCGTGTGCTCCCCGGCCAGCCGCGCCAGGAGCGCGCCCGCTTCCTCTGGCGCGTAGAGCGGCGTGTCGGTGTAGCCCAGGTCGCTGCGCCACCCCGCTCCCGTCCAGTCGGGACTCATCGCCGTGCCCGCATAGATGTCCCGTTCCGTCGCCAGGCGCAGCCCTGCCGTCAATGCCGCGTGCTGGATGGACGAGGGCAGCCGCTTGCCGCGCGCCAGCGCGTCGAAGAAGCGCGGGGGAAAGGCCGTGATCAGCGCCGCCGACCCGCCAGCCGCCAGTACACGCTTGAACAGGTTGTCGCCGTCCAGCAGGGCGCGGATGGCCGCGTTGGGGCGCGGCCCGTAGTGCTCGCCGAGCGCCGCCGGAACATTGCGCCCGGTCAGGATCGCCGCCTGGCCGGTGGCGCTCTGCGGGCGTCCGGGCACGCCCAGGCGCGGATCGGTGGGGATGAACACAGCCCGCCCGTTGTCGTGACGTGCGACGCCGCGCAGCCAGCGCTGCCCGCCGGCCAGCGCGTCGAGCGTGGGCGTGCGCGCCGCCGCGAAGGGGTTGGTCGCCGGATCGTTGTCGCCCAGGCCCACCCCGTCCAGGAAGAGCAGCGGGGTGCGTTTCATGGCGTCACCGCCCGGCGCTGCCAGGTGTACCACGCGCTCGCCACCGGCTGTGTGGTCTCCTGGCCCGGCACGTAGTCCAGCAGCGCGAACGCGTCGCCGAGCAGCGCCTCAGCGCCCGCGCGATCAATGCCCATCGGACGACCGCCGCGCCCCAGGCGCGGCAGGTGGGCATAGAGCAGGTAGGTCGCGCCGGGCCGGGCCAATCGGCTCAGGTTGGCCACGTACTGGGGGCGCTGCTCCGGCGTCAGGCCGTGCATACAGCCCACGTCAATGAGCAGATCGAAGGGGTCTGCGTCGCCCAGAAAGTCCGGGCGCGACACGTCGGTGCTGAGGAACGTCGCGCGGAGGCCTGGCCCCGCCCGCTGCGCCTTGCGTCGCGCCCGCCAGATCGCGTTGGGCGCGAAGTCCACGCCCACCACGTCCCAACCGCGCCCGGCCAGGTAGAGCGAGGTCGTGCCGGTGCCGCAGCCCAGGTCGAGCGCGCGCCCCGGCAGGCGACCGTCGCCCTGCGCCGCCGCGATCCAGGCGACGATCTCCGGCGGGACGACGCCCGAATCCCAGGGCGTGTCGCCGCGCAGATAGCGCCAGATGAAGCGCAATCGCCGGCGCATCAGGCGCGCCCTCTGGCTGTTGGCCGGGTGAGCGAGTCCATGCCGCCCTCTGTCTGCCCCCGGAGTTCCAACAGGATCACGGCGCGCTGGCGTCGAGGTATTCCACCACAAAGGGGTTGTGCCTGCGCTCGTAGCCGATGGTCGTATCGCGCATATGCCCTGGCGCGACCGTGAACGCATCGCCCAGCGGCAACAGCCTGGTGGTGATCGAGCGCATCAGCGTCTCGTAGTCCGCGCCCGGCAGGTCGGTGCGCCCAACGTTGCCATAGAACAGGCAATCGCCGCTGAAGACAGTGCGCTCCTCGCGCAGGACGTAACTCACATGGCCGGGCGCGTGGCCGGGCGTGAAAAGCACGTCCAGGGTGATAC
>JAGPFT010000551.1 GCA_018056405.1 Anaerolineae bacterium | reverse complement strand
CTCGGCGAGCCGCTGGTCAAGGCCGACGCTGACTTCGTGCGCGCCCAAACCGGCTTCGTCATTGGAGGCGTGCCGCCTGTCGGCCACGACCGCCCGCTGCGCACGTTCATTGACCAGGACTTGCGCCAGTTCGACGTGATCTGGGCGGCGGCGGGCACGCCCAACGCAGTTTTCCGCCTGACACCCGCCGACCTGGAACGGATGACTGGCGGAGAGGTCATCCGCGTGACCTGACCGGCGCGCGCGAATCCGGGTATACTGGTAGCGAGAGAGAAATGGATTGCGGATTGCGGATTGCGGATTGAAGAATCTTCTCCACACGTAGGTTCAGGGGCGGGCAGCAGCGTGGGAAGCGTTGAGGTGGCGACCGATCAACCTCACCCCCTGGCCTCGCCTCGCCCGGCCAAGAACCAGACTTCGGAAGTCTTCGAAGACTTCCGAAGTCTCCTGCAGCGCGGCCCGCGTCAGCGTCGAGCGGGGGTGAGGTCAACCGCCGTGCCAACCTTGACGGCCCGCCGCGCCACATGGTACAATGCCCGCCGTGTTGCGCCCCCATCGTCTAGGGGACCAGGACGTGGCCCTTTCAAGGCCAAGACGGGAGTTCGAATCTCCCTGGGGGCATACCGCCAGCGGTCGTTTGCCGCTGGCTTTTTGTTGGAGAAGGCGACCGGGGTGTATACAAAGGGTGTCAGTGATACGTGTGACGCTGGCAGTAGCCTCACCCCCAGCCTCGCCCCGCCCGGCCAGGAACCAGACTTCGGAAGTCTTCGAAGACTTCCGAAGTCTCCTGCAGCGTGGCCCGCGCCAGCGCCGAGCAGGGGTGAGGCTAAGGGGCGCAACCACGCTGCCTGACAGGTTTTGCACGCACCCGGCGACCGGCAGGTCTGGACACAGACTGCTAAAGTATGCTATGCTGAAAGCACGCATGAGTGAGTCTACCGCGTAAACGCCTTCCAAGGCACTTGCGCTACGAGCGCGTACTCTCAGCACCTTCGGTGCTTGCGGATTCTCACTCATGCGCTTTCTTTTTCGCGCCTGCGCCCATGTTCCCTGTTGCCCGTCGGCGTAGGGGCATAGCACATACGCCCCAGGCGCGGCAAAACAGCGCCCCTACCCGGCTTGCACGCCCTCCCACAACGCCCCAGGTTTTCGCCGCCTCCCTCCCCCGTGTTATAGTTCGGGCCAGCGATCCGGCACCACCTGCACAGCAAAGGCACAGTGACACCTTATGATGACGAACTTCGCTCCCCAACTGGCAAAAATCCTGACCGAGTACAGCTCCCCGGTACAGCCGGGCGAGTACGTTACCATCGTCGGCAATAGCTCGACCGCCGGCCCGCTGATCGCGGCGCTGGCCGAAGCCATTCTGCGCCGGGGCGCGTACCCGAACATCCAGCTTGCCGCGCCCCTCTCACCTGACTATAGCGACTACTTCGAGCTATTCATGCACCTGGCCAGCGATGATCAGCTTACCCGGCTGGACTCGACGATCATGCACTGGGTCGAGGCGTCGGACGCCCTCTTCTTCATCAAGGCGTCGGCCAATACCAGGGCGCTCTCCGAGATAGAGCCGGCGCGCATCAGCCGCTGGCGCAAGGCGAGCAGCGCCGTCAGCGAGCGCTACCTGCGCCGCTACGCCGAAGGGTCGCTGCGCTGGACGGTCGTCGGCTGGCCGACACAGGCGCAGGCTCAGGCAGCGGAGATGGGCCTGCTCGACTACCAGGAATTCGTCTATAAGGCGTGCGGCCTCGACCAGCCAGACCCGGTCGCCCACTGGCACGCCTTCCGCGACAAGCAGGCGCGCCTGGTGGACTGGCTGAGCGACAAGCAGCACGCCGAAGTCAAAGGCCCCGGCATTGACCTCGCCTTCGCGTTCGGCGGGCGGCCCTGGAAGAGCGCGCACGGCCAGGAGAACTTCCCCGACGGCGAAATCTTCACCAGCCCAATTGAGGACTCGGTGAATGGGACGGTGGCTTTCAACTTCCCGTGCATCTACCTGGGCAACGAGGTCGAAGGGGTGCGCTTGCGCTTCGAGCACGGCGTGGCCGTCGAAGCGAGCGCCTCCAAAGGCGAGGCGTACCTGGTGCGCACGCTGGACACCGACTCCGGCGCGCGGCGGCTGGGCGAGTTCGCCATCGGCACGAACATGGGCATCCAGCGCATGACGCGCAGCATCCTCTTCGACGAGAAGATCGGCGGCTCGATCCACATGGCGTTGGGGCGCAGCTACGAGGAGACGAGGGGCGTCAACCAGAGCGCCATTCACTGGGACATGATCCACAACATGAAGGACGGCGGCGAAATCTGGATTGACGGGACGCTCTTCTACCGGGCGGGGGAGTTCATGATCGGGTAGCGCCGGCAGGGATGTGCCTCCGTTCTGGGGTAAGGGAGCACCGCTGAGGCGCAGAGAGCGCGGACGGAGCCAGACTTCCGAAGTTTTGAAAACTTCGGAAGTCTTTTTCTCTGCGTCTCGGCGGTTCGAGAGTCTCATCTCCATTGTGAAGTGCACCTTCCGGCAGCAGCGGCGCAGCCCCCTTGCAGAACTGTGCTATGATGGAACCAGCGTTCACTGTCTGATTGAGGAGCCTATTATGACCCAGAAACAGATCGCATATGTGCTGCTCATCCTGGGGATCGCCGCCGTGCTGGGGG
>JAGPFT010000549.1 GCA_018056405.1 Anaerolineae bacterium | reverse complement strand
GTCCCTCACAGAGCGCGCAGTGGTCGCAGAGAAAGCCTCAGAGCTTTTCCGACTTTCCCCTCCGCACCCTCGTCATCTCAGCGGCTCAAGATCACTGCCCCCAAATCCGAATGCACCCGCCCCCTGTGGGCAGCTTGCCCGCCAGGGCCGCCCGCGCTATGCTGAGGGCAACGCCCGCCGAGCCAGGGAGCGATCCTCCATGCCACTGACCATCGGTGCCCACGCCAGCCGCGCCAGAACCTTCAGCGACGAAGACGTGCGCGCCTTCGCGCATATCTCCACAGACGCCAACCCCGTCCACCTGGACGACTCCTACGCAGCCACGACTCGCTTCGGGCGGCGCATCGTGCACGGGATGCTGACCGCCGGGCTGATTTCTGCCGTGCTCGGCAACGACTTGCCCGGCCCCGGCACGATCTACCTGAGCCAGTCGCTCCAGTTCAAAGCGCCGGTCTATGTAGGTGATACAGTGACGGCCACCGTCGAAGTGACGGCCATCCGCGAGGGTCGAGGGATCGTCACGCTGGCGACGACCTGCACCAGGCAGGACGGCACTGTGGTCATCACCGGCGAAGCAGTGGTGCTCGCCCCGACAGACGGCGATCCTGCGCCCTGACTGCCCCGCCGCCCTGCGCTCAGCCTACGCCTCCGGCGCGCGTAGCGCGGCCAGCCGCCCCTCCTCGCTGAGCGGGTTCCCGGCGCGATCCACTGCCCACACCGCTCCATCCAGGCTGCGCGTGCGGACGCGGCCCGGCGCGTAGGGGTTGTTGACCAGTTGCGGCGCGTCGAGCAGCCCTTCGGCCACCGCCCGTGCCAGCACGTCCGGGTTCAGCAGCGGGTCATCGTCGCCGGTTCCCAGCGCGCGAATGGCTTCCACCAGCCGGTCGGTCTCGGCGATCAGCTCGTCGCGCCGACGCAGCACTGCCGGATCGCGGGTCATGTCGGGGTTGCCGCGCAGCGCCGTCTCGATCACGTCCTGGGCCATCACCGCGCTCTCGATCACTTCCTCGGCGCTGGCCGCGTGATGGGCCTCGCTGTAGCCTACCACGTGGACGATGTGCGGGTGCAGGGCCATCTGCAACATGACGCTCTGTGCCAGGTGTGCGCGCGCCCGGCGCAGGTCCACCGGATAGCTGAGCAGGCCGGTGCGCGTCTGCCGCCAGATGCGAAAGTCGTCCGCCGCAAAGCGCTCGCTGAGCGCGACGATGGCCAGGGCGCGGGCCAGGTCCATGGCGTTGGAAAGCTGCGGCGGGCTTTGGAACATATACGTCAGGATATAGTCGCGCACGCCGCAGTGCCGAGCGTTGTAGGCGTAGAGGTACGCTGAGGCGCACACCACCACATCCGGCGCGTCGCGCATTCCCCAGTGATAGGACTCGTTGCCCTCCACCGGAATGTCGCGCGCGCCGTGCCAGGCCATCAGCGCCTGGTGCTCGGCGATGGACTGGGCCAGCGGCGACGGCCCGCGCCCGTCCATGGCGTTGAACCAGAACAATGACGTGGCGCACCAGGCATTGTCAATCGTGCGCACCAGCAGATCGGCGTAGCGCAGGTGATCGGCGGTGCCGGAATACGAGCGCAGCAGTGGGTAGTTCCCCCGGCGGCTGGCGGCGTAGAGGCGGCGCAGGTCGTCCTCGCTGCGGAAGGGTACGCCGCCCGCGCCTTTGCTGCGCAGGTCCTGGCGACTCGGATGGAAGAAGTGCTCCTGTGCATCCTGGTCAGCGCCCAGCGAGATCACGTCCAGCGCGCCCGCCTCGGCGATCTGGGCGATGCCCTCGACAGTCGGCTCGATGGTCGGCGCGGGGATGCCGAAATGGTGGCGCAGGATCGGGTACGGCGCTTTCCAGTGGATACGCTCGATGGCCCGCTGGGGGAAAGCGTCCGGGCTATGCTCCTCAACCGGTTTGCCTTCCAGCGCCAGCCGGACGTGATGTGGCGGCTCCTCGCCGGAGAACACAGCGTCGAAGTAGCCCATCTCGCGGGCGATGGCCGCGACGGGCGGCGTCCCGCCGAAGAAGAGGCGCTTGCGGCCCAGCACGCCTGCCGCTTCCAGCATCGCGCGCAGCTCAGTCAGCAACGTCCGCGCGTTATCGGGCGTCAGCCGGTAGCTGACCCCGATCACGTCCGGGTCGTAGGCGACAATGGCATCCATGAAGGCTTCCAGCCCCGTCGCCGGGCCGGTGAAGTGCGTCTCGTAGCCTGCTTCTTCGGCGGCGGCCAGGAAGCGCGTGACTCCGGCGACGTGCACGCAGTCGCCCAGGCTGCCCGCCAGCACTTTGCCTGCTTTGTGGTGCATACTTCCCTCCTGTGTATCTCACCCCTGTTCGGCGCTAACACCCCGTGCTGCCCCTCGTAGGGGCGTATTGCGATACGCCCCTACGGACCTCACCCCCACTCGGCCCACTGACGTGGGCCTCGCCGCTCCCTCTCCACGATGGAGAGGGGGCAAGCCGAGCGCAGCGAGGCTGGGGGTGATCAACAAGATACCCCCCATTGCTGGTTGAATACGCACGAGGCGGGCCGCTCAGACGCCGTTTGAGAAGTCTTTCTAACCCCTATCCCCCCGGCCCCCTTTCCCCGCAAGCGGAGAAAGGGGGAGCAAGCTCAAGTCCCTCCCTGCTGGCGGGGAGGGATTTAGGGTGGGGTTGTCCTTCTTCT
>JAGPFT010000043.1 GCA_018056405.1 Anaerolineae bacterium | reverse complement strand
GGCCAGCGCAGGCGCAGCAACCCGGCCAGCCAGATCAGCACGGCGAAGGGGAAGGTGCGCAGCACCAGGTCTTTGGGCCGCGCGCCGATGACAGTGATCCGCGAGTCCTGCACCAGGGTGCGGTCGCGCCTGGGGAAGTAGGAGAAGAGGATGATCCGCGCGTCCGGGCGGCGGGCGCGCACCTGGCCGATGGTCGTGACGAGCATGGCTTCGGCCCCGCGATTGCCCCACAGGGTCGCGCCGGTGATGGCGATAGTCGGTTCGCTGCCCATGCTACAGGCTCTCCAGCCCTTTCAGCAGATAGAGGTAGAGACGGATCACCGGGCGCGGCGCGCGCAGGATGACTGCCCGCCCGATGCGCGTGCGCGACAGGCGCTCGTTGAGCAGGGCGATGAAGGCGATGGCGTAGTCTACCAGGCGCACGCGGGCGTCGGTGCGGTCTTTGATGCGCACGCCGAAGAGCCGCCCCACGCGCGCCCGCGAGGTAACGTTGTAGTGGAAGGGAGCCGTGCGCGCCTGGCCGTTGGCGATCTCGTCAACCGGCTCCTGGCCCCCGACCAGCGCCCCGTCGCGCAGCGCCGCCGCGATCAGCGCGCTGCCGGCGGGCGTGCGCGCGATCAGCGCCGTGTGCTTGATCGGGTTGGCCTTCATGCGCGGCGACCAGATGTCTCCGGCAGAGATGTCGCAGTGGTAGCCGAAGTGGTCGAAGCAGTGGTGGCACTTGGGTTGGGCGAAGAAGTACAGGTTGCGGTAGTCGGAGAAGGTCTCGAACGGCTTGACGACCTGCGTCCCATCGGCGAAGGTCGCTTCCAGGTTGCCGCGCCAATGACCGGTGCGCCAGCGGTAGCTCGTCAGCGGGCCGCGCCCCCGGCCCAGCCTGTCCACGATGGCGTCGGTGAGGGCCGGCTCGGAGTTGTGCCCGCAGAAGAGGGTGATCACCAGGGCGATCTTGGCGTCGAGCGCCGGGTTCTTGGCCCGCGTCCGCTGGAGGATAGTCGCGTCGCAGGGCAGGGCGACGACCGCCAGCCGCCCCTCGAAGGCTTCGATCAGCGGCAGGGCGTCGTTGCTGAAGTAGACTGCCGCGTACTTACTCCCCTGGGCAGCCATGATCTCGTCACGGGTGCGAGCGATGGCGAACTCCGGGCGCGGCTTGCCATCGCGCAGCACCGTCTGGCAGACCAGCGCGCCGTCAATCTGCCCGCTTTCCAGCAGATAGATCAGCAGCGCCGAGACGCTCCCGCCGGAGGCTCCATTGTCATGCACGCTTTTGTCGGCGGCGTAGGTGAAGTAGCACCCCTCGTAGTCACCCACGTAGCGCCGCAACTGGTCGGGCGTGAAGTCCTTGTGCCAGATGGCCCGGCGGAGGCGCTTGATCATGGCGTGTCGCCGCTCCTCTCCATCACTACATCCGCGCCAGCCTTCTCGCGCTCCGGATTGGGGGCGCGCAGCACCGTCCGCGTGGTACGCAGCGGGTCTTCCCTGCGCTGCACGACCGAGACGACCAGCTCCGCCAGCAGCCCGATGGTGCCCAACTGCACGCCCATCACCATGAGCAGCACGCCCAGGGTGAGCAGCGGGCGCTGGCTGAGCGGGCGCATCCCCTGGAACCACTCGATGGACAGATAGGCGTTGACCAAGAAGCCGGCCAGCAGTAGCAGCAGCCCCGCCCCGCCGAAGAGGTGCAGCGGGCGGTAGCGGAAGTTGTTCAGAAAGAGCACGGTCAGCAAGTCCAGCCCGCCGCGCAGCAGGCGGCCCGGCCCGTACTTGGAGCGCCCGAAGCGCCGCTTGTGGTGCACGACGGGAATCTCGGTGACGCGGAAGCCGTTGTAATGGGCCAGGATGGGGATGTAGCGGTGCAGATCGCCGTAGAGGTGCAGCTCGCGCACGGCCTCGGCGCGGTACGCCTTCAGCCCGCAGTTCATGTCGTGCAGGCGCAGGCCGGTCATCCAGGCGGTGACATGATTGGCGATCCACGACGGGACGCGCTTGGAGAGCGGGTCCTGGCGCTGGAACTTCCAGCCGCTCACTACGTCGTAACCCTCGTCCAGCTTGGCCAGCAGGTTGGGGATTTCGTCCGGATCGTCCTGCAGGTCGGCGTCCATGGTGATGATGATCGCGCCGCGCGCCAGGGCGAAGCCGGTGTTGAGGGCCAGGCTTTTGCCGCTGTTGCGGCGCTGCTCGGCCACCACGACGTGGGGATCCGCCGCTTGCAGGGCGCGCAGCACGGCGCGCGTGCCGTCGGTGCTGCCATCGTCTACGTAGATGACTTCCCAGGCCAGGCCCAGCGGCTCGACCGCCGCGCAGATGCGCTCGTGGAGCAGCGGCAGGCTCTCGGCTTCATTGTAGGCGGGCACGACGATAGACAGATCGAGCGACTTGGCGGGCGGGTACTCCATCCCGGTTCCCCCTCAGGTAGGCGTGATTGCGAACGCGCGTGATTGTAGCAGGGCGGGCAGGCCGCGCCAATGTTTTGGAGCGCCAGGGTGTGCGACGGTTGTTAGCGGCTCGCCGGGAGCGGGGCGTTGACCTCACCCCCTGGCCTCGCTACGCTCGGCCTGGAACAGACTTCCGAAGTTTCCGAAAACTTCGGAAGTCCGGCGTTCGAGCGCCTGCACGTGTAGATACCGTCTTGAAAGTCAAGCAAGGCGGCTCCTGGAGGGTCAAAGGAGGGGTTATAGGGGTACCCTGATCTGAGGACCCCATAAGCGAGATGCAAGAGCTTGCGCATGACAGCGACCACGATTTGTATAGGGGTCAGGCCCCGCTCGGCGCTGACGCGCCTCGCCGCCCCCTCTCCACGCCGTGGAGAGGGGGCAAGCCGAGCGTAGCGAGGCTGGGGGTGAGGCTGTTCGCCAGCGTCACACGTCCTTTGCACGCGCCCGCGATGTGCCTTTTCCGGCCACTTGTGGCATACTTGAGAGGTGCCTGACCGCGCACAGTCACAGGGAAGCAAACCATGCCTGATCCGAACCTGCCCCACGAGCTTGAGGCCGAGCGCCTGCTGGAGGTCGTTCGCCACCTGAGCGTGACTATCGGGCCGCGCCGCCCGGCCAGCCAGGGCGAGCGCGAAGCAGCAGCGTATGTTCATGAGACGATTCGTCGCCTGAACCGCCACTGGGAACTGACCAACCAGCCCTTTCGCAGCGTGACCGGATTCCATGTGCGAATCGCGCCACTGGCAGCCTTGACTGGGCTGAGCCTGCTCTTTGGGCTGCGCCGGAGTCGCCAGGCTCAGATCACGGGCGGGTTGCTGTCCATCGCGCTGAGCATCATGAGCCGCGACGCATTTCTGGCTCGCCCCTCTGTCTGGGAAACGTGGCTGCCGCGCGGTGAGTCCGGCAACGTGATCGTGCGCATTCCCCCCCGACGCAAGATCGAGCGGCGCGTTGTCTTCGTGGCTCACCTCGATTCGGGCGTTCACCGCCTGACGACAAACGGTCGCGTCGCCCGCTACCTGCCCTATACGTTGGGTGGCGTCACGCTGATGGCGCTCACCGGCGGCGTGCTGTCCGTGCTGGCGGGGCGTCAGGCCCGCTGGCGCGGGCCGCGAGCACTTGTGGGGCTATCTGCGTTTGGCGTGGCAGGGCTGGCCGTCGCCGACGAAGCCGGGCCGGACACAAACGGGGCGGTTGGTAATGCGTCGGGCGTGGCTGTGCTGCTGGGGCTTGCTCACGCGCTGACCCGCCATCCGCTGGAGTCCACTGAAGTCGTGCTGGCCTTCACCGGCACCGGCACGGCAACCTGTACCGGCGCTGATGTGCTGGCGACGGCTTATGGTGAGGCATGGAAAGACGCCCTGTGGGTCGTAGTAGATCACGTCGGTGCGGGCGAGCTATGCTGGGTGACGCGGCATGGCATCAGCCCTTATGCCTACTACTACCCGCATCCCGATGCCGTGCGCGTCATGGAGCGCGTCGCCGATGCACGCCCTGACCTGGGGCTGATGGGCAAGGCTGTGCTGACGGTAGATGAGCTGGCGATTCTGCGCGACCGCGATCTGCGCGCCGTCGCCTTGATGGGCTACGACCGTGCTACCGGCCTGATCCCGCACTGGCGGCAGGTGAGCGACACGATCCATGCCATTGCGCCAGAGACGCTGGAGCGCGCCGCTCACGCCTGCTGGACGACCGCCCGCGTGATGGACGAGAGCGATACCTGGCCGTTCGAGAAGTGATTTTCCCCACGCCTCAGTTTCCTGGACGCTCACTGGCTCTGGGCAATTGCTGCGTCAATCAGCGACTGCTTGAGGTCCCATAACGCCTGAGTCAGTGACACGTGGTAAATGTGCGGGTTCACCAGCCGCAGCACGCCAGGGTCGAGACGTTCCGTATCGGCACGACGCAGGGCGCGCATGTCCTCAATGGTCGGCAGGTCGTAAACCAGCCGCCCCTCGTGCAGCACTTCGACCAGCAACGGCTCGATCTCCGAGATCTCCTCGCGCGCCAGCACGCGGCATTTGGTGTGGTCGGACGGGTGGCGCAGCACCAGGCGGTCGGCGTGGCGCGGGTCTTCGTCCTCCAGGCTGAGCAGATCGGCGGTCGCTTTGCCGCGCTCGTCGTAGACACGCCAAACGCGCTTGTGGCCGGGGTTGGGCGTCTTGTCCGGCGAATCCGACAGCTTGATCGCCGGCACCCACTGGCCGTTGTCGCATACGGCCACCAGTTTGTACACACCGCCCAGAGCCGGCTCGCCCCACGACGTGATCAGCCGCGTCCCCGCGCCGAAAGTTAGCCGCTTGATCAGGTGATCGGCGTCGAGGCCCCAGCGCGGCGCTTCGTCCCGTATCTGGGTGATGATCTGCCAGATGACCAGCTCGTCGAGGTTGTTGGAGAGGACGATGGTCGTGTCCGGGAAGCCGGCGTCGTTGAGCATCTTGGCCGCCTGGATGCTCAGGTAGGCCAGGTCGCCGGAATCCAGGCGGATGCCCGTCGGCTCGTGCCCTTTGCGGCGCAGTTCCTCGAAGACGGTGATCGCGTTGGGGATGCCGCTGCCCAGGGTGTCAATGGTGTCCACCAGCAGCAGGCAGTCGTCGGGGTAGAGGTCGGCGTAAGCGCGGAACGCGCCTAGCTCGCCCATGCCCAGCGCCATGAAGACCTGAACCATGCTGTGGGCGTGCGTGCCTTTGGGCGGGTAGCCGAGCACGCGCGAAATGCCCACGTTGGACGAGAGGTCCGCCCCGCCGATCAGCGCTGCGCGCGTCCCGGCGTTCGCGCCCCGGTCGTGCCCGCGCCGCACACCGAACTCCAGCAGCAGCCGCCCGCGCCCGCTAAAGTGCATCCGTGCGGCTTTGGTGGCGATCAGCGTCTGGTAATTGAGGTGGTTGAGCAGCGAGGTTTCGAGCAGTTGGGCGGGCACCATTGGCCCTTGCACGACGGTCAGCGGGACGTTGGGGTGCACGACGCGCCCTTCGGGGATGGCGTGCAGGGTCAGGCCCTCGAAGGTGCCGTTGGCTCCCAGCCAGCGCAGGAAGTCGTCGGCGAAGAGGCGCTCGCCGGTGCGCCCGCGCTGCCCGCGCAGGTATTCGATCTCGTCAGCGGTCAGGTGCGCCTCGGCCATCCAGTCGAGCAACCATTCCAGCCCGGCGTTGACACAGTAGCCGGCTTTGTGCGCGCCGTAGTCGGGATAGTCGCGGAAGAAGTGATCGAACTGCACCGTCTTCTCGTGCAGACCCGTGCGGTAGTAAAGCTGGGCCATCGTCAGTTGGTAAAAGTCGGTGAAGAGAATGCCTTCCGCCACGCGACGCTGTGCTTCTTTCACGGTGACTCCTTGTCCACGTCTGACTTGTCCTTTGCCTCATATTATCCCCCATCCGCGCCGGTGTTGCACCCTTCGTTCAGCGGCGGGATAGCCCAAGAAGACAATTCCTTATGCGCTTTGACGATCATGATCGGTAGTCGCTTGTGGGGGCGGGTTTGCAAACTCGCCCTTACAAGACATTTGCGCGTATTACCTGACTTGATTGTCAATTCTCATGAGGGTCCACGAGCAAGTTGTTGGGCAATCGCCAGAACGCCCCTATCCTCCGGCCTATACAGCAGCGCGGGGGAAGGAGCCGGGGGATGGGCGGCATTTGTGGGTTAACGCATAGCCAAGGTGGAGAGGGGGAAAGGCCGAGCGCAGCGAGGCCAGGGGGTGAGGTCAATGCTTCTACGTCTGGCTGACAACCTTTGCTCGCCCCCTCGTGGACTCGTGGACGGGTGCATTCGCTTTTTGGGGCAGTGATCTTGAGCCGCTGAGATGACGAGGGCGCGGAGGGGAAAGTCGGAAAAGCTCTGAGGCTTTCTCTGCGACCACTGCGCGCTCTGTGAGGGACCGGTTGAGAAGCCCGCGGCGCGGGTTTACCTCACCCCTCAATCCCCTCTCCACACGCGGAGAGGGGACTTAGCCAGATACTTACTCCCCCTCTCCATATATGGAGAGGGGGCCGGGGGGTGAGGTCTGCAACCGATCTCTGCACCTGCCCCCAAATCCGAATGCACCCCTCGTGGACTCATTCCTTGACATCACCCGGCCAGTCTGCTAGACTCTCCATCATAGACCCCACCCCCCAGGGGGTGGGGGTGAGAACGAGGTGACTGATGGACGACAAGACACGATCCGAGGCGATCCATCGCCTCAAAAGCGTCGCCGGGCACGTCAACGGCATCATTCGGATGCTGGAAGACGACCGCTATTGCATTGACGTGATCAAGCAGATTCAGGCCACGCAGACGGCTCTGGCTCGTGTCAGCGAGAGCATTCTTGAGTCGCATCTGCGTACCTGCGTCACGACCGCCATCCAGGGCAATGACGTGGCCGAGCGCGAGCGCCTGCTCTCCGAAGTCGTCGAAGTCTACCGCCACGCCAACAAACCCTAACATCGTATCCTCAACATACCCATCAAGGAGGGTCTGCCATGCCTGCCAAGACGTTTGAAGTTCCCAACATCTCCTGCGGCCACTGCGTGATGACTATCAAGAACGAGGTCAGCGAGCTGACCGGCGTCAGCCGTGTGGACGCCGACCAGGATACGCGCATGGTCACCGTCGAATGGTCCGAGCCGGCCACCTGGGAACAGATCAAGAACCTGCTCGTGGAAATCAACTACCCGCCCGCCGAGCAGAATTGAGCGTAATCCAGGCACGCCATGGCGTTGGTGATCGAACCGCGCGGTTTCGTGGAGGTGCCGCTCTGCTGCGCCCCGTAGGCGTATTGCGATACGCCCCGCCGCAGAGAGCACCCTTTCGCCGACAGGATCAGCGTGCCTGCATGTCGAGCCGAGGAACCTATGTCTGAGAAGACCCTAACACTACCTGTCACCGGCATGACCTGCGCCAACTGCGTCGCCACCGTCGAGCGCAACGTGCGCAAGCTGGAAGGCGTGCGCGAGGCCAACGTCAACTTCGCCAGCGAGAAGATCAGCCTCATCTACGATGACTCGCTGCTGGGGGCGGGGGACATCATCAACCGCATCCGCAAGGCCGGCTACGACGTGCCGCAGCAGACAGTAGACCTGGCCGTGACCGGCATGGACTGCGTGAACTGCGCGGCCAATGTCGAGCGGGCGCTGAAGAAGGTGGACGGCGTGCTCGAGGTGCAGGTCAACTTCGCCAGCGAGCACGCTCTGGTCACGCTCGCGCCGGGCGTCACCCGCCAGGCGCTCGTCACCGCCGTCGAAAAGGCGGGTTATGGCGTGGTGCAGGCGGAAGATGAAGACACCCTGGAGGATGCCGAGGCTGCTGCGCGCCAGGCTGAGATTCAGCACAACCTGCGCCGCGTGATCATCGGCGCGCTGTTTGCCGTGCCCCTGTTTGTGCTGAGCATGGGCCGTGATGTCGGTCTGTTCGGCCACTGGGCGCACGAGGGATGGGTCAACTGGCTGTTCTGGGCGCTGGCTACGCCTGTCCAGTTCTGGGTTGGGCGCGATTTCTACGTCAGCGCGGTCAAGTCGCTGCGCAGCGGCTTGGCCAACATGGACGTGCTGGTCGCGCTGGGGTCGAGCGTGGCCTACTTCTACAGCGTCGTGGTCACGCTGGGCCTCATGAGCGGTCACGTCTACTTCGAGACCTCGGCGGCGATCATCACCCTGATCGCCACCGGTGGCCTGCTGGAGACCATCGCCAAGGGGCGCACCAGTGCCGCGATCAAGGCGCTGATAGGCCTGCGCGCCAAGACCGCGCGCGTCGTGCGCGACGGCGTGGAGCAGGACATTCCCGTGGAAGCGGTGCGCGTCGGCGACCTGGTGTTGGTGCGGCCCGGCGAGAAGATTCCGGTGGATGGGGTGGTGCGCGACGGGCACAGCGCCGTAGATGAGAGCATGATCACTGGCGAGAGTCTGCCGGTGGAGAAAGCGCCCGGCGACGCTGTGATCGGCGCGACGATCAACCGCCAGGGCTTGCTCACCTTCGAGGCGACGCGCATCGGGCGCGAGACGGCGTTGGCCCAGATCATCCGGCTGGTCGAGCAGGCGCAGGGCAGCAAAGCGCCCATTCAACGGCTGGCCGACCAGGTGTCGGCCATCTTCGTGCCGACGGTCGTCACTATCGCCCTGATTACCTTCGCCATCTGGATGATCGGCACCGGCGAGCTGGCCCCCTCGCTGGTGCGCATGATCGCCGTGCTGATCATCGCCTGCCCGTGCGCGATGGGCCTGGCCACGCCAACCGCGATCATGGTCGGCATGGGCAAGGGGGCCGAGACGGGCATCCTGTTCAAAAGCAGCGAAGCCCTGGAACGGGCGCACAAGCTCACCGCCATCGTCCTGGACAAGACGGGCACGCTCACGCGCGGCGAGCCGAGCGTCACTGATTACGTGGTCAGCGAGAGCGCCGGCTTTGACGACGACGCGCTGCTCAATCTGGCGGCGAGCGCCGAGCGCGGCAGCGAGCATCCCCTGGGCGCGGCTATCGTCCGCGCGGCGGAGGCGCGCGGCCTGGCCCTGAGCCAGCCGCAGCGTTTTGAGGCCCTCGCCGGGCAAGGCGTGCGCGCGGATGTGGACGGTCGCGCGGTGCTGCTCGGCAATCTGGCCCTCATGCGTGCCCACGACGTGCACCTCAACGGGCTGGAAGCGGAGGCGCAGCGCCTGCAAAGCGAGGCCAAGACCGCCCTATGGGTCGCGGTTGACGGCGTAGCCAACGGCGTGATCGCCGTCGCCGACACGGTGAAAGAGGGAGCGGTTGAGGCCGTGCGCCAGATGCGCGAGCTAGGGCTGACCGTCGCCATGATGACCGGCGACAACCAGGCCACCGCCGAGGCCATCGCCCGCGAAGTGGGCATCGAGCGCGTCTTCGCCGAGGTCAAGCCCGGCGACAAGGCCGCCTACGTCAAGCGTCTGCAGGAAGAGGGCTACCTGGTGGGCATGGTCGGCGACGGGATTAATGACGCGCCGGCGCTCGCTCAGGCCGACGTGGGCATCGCCATCGGCACGGGCACAGACGTGGCTATGGAGACCGCCGATGTCACGCTGATGAGCGGCGACCTGCACGGCGTGCCGCGCGCCATCGCTCTCAGCCAGAAGACGGTGCGCGCCATCAAGGAGAATCTGTTCTGGGCGTTCGCCTACAACGTGACGCTCATCCCGGTCGCGGCGGGCATACTGGCCCCCTTCGCCTGGGCACCCGAAATCCTGCGCCACCTGCACCCGATCCTGGCGGCGCTGGCCATGGCCCTCAGCGATGTCTTCGTCATTGGCAACAGCCTGCGCCTGCGCCGGGTGAAGCTGCACTAGTGACGCCTACCAGACCCGTCAGGCAGTAGGGGCACTGCTCTGCTGCGCCCGGCCCCGCAATAGACTTCCGAAGTTTTGGAAACTTCGGAAGTCTGGCGGGGGCATATGGCCATACGCTCCTACGCTTGCCACCCGCACACGGGAGCGCCTCCAATGAAGTTGGGAGGTCTCGCCGCTGCGTGAGCCTCCCGGCTCTGTTTCTTGCTCTGTGGTGGACGCAACTGCTTCTGCTGATTGCTGACCGCTGAAAACTGACTGCTGAAAGCTGACCGCCATGTCGCTGCCTGTTGGTCCGATCACCGCACTGCCGCCCGGCTACTGTGAGGCACACGCGACGCGCGTCAGCCAGCCGAGCACCTGGCTTCCGCTGCTGGCCCTGACGCTGGCGGCGCTGCTCGTCAGCGCGGGACTGGTATTCGGCGCGCTGGCTGCCTACCATGTTGCCGGCGCTCCCCTGGTGATCGGCGCGCTGCCGAATGACGTGTCGCGTCTCCTCGGCTACGCGCTGGTGCTGGCTGTGCTGCCGCTGCACGAGGGGGTGCACGGGTGGATGATCCGGCGCTGCGGGCATTCGCCGCGCTATGGCCTGAAATGGTACGCGCTGTACACGACGGCGGACAGCGCTTACTTCCGCCGCGACGAATACCTGCGCGTGCTGCTGGCCCCGCTGGTGCTCATCACCCTGGGAGGCATGGCTGTGCTGCTGTTCCTGCCGGCGGGAGCGGCCTCTTGGGTCGCGCTGGCGGTTGTCGTCAATGCGTCCGGCGCAGGTGGCGACTTGTGGATGGCGATCATCGCCCGCCGCTGCGATCCGGCGGCGCTCATCTGCGACGAAGCAGACGGGATGCGTATCTACTTACCCTCTGTGACAG
This sequence comes from Anaerolineae bacterium, assembly GCA_018056405.1. GTDB lineage: Bacteria > Chloroflexota > Anaerolineae > Aggregatilineales > Aggregatilineaceae > UBA2029. The sequence continues at coordinate 1,175 of JAGPFT010000043.1, read as the reverse complement.
CCTCCTAGGATTGTGAATTGCGAATTGCGGATTGCGGATTGGAAAGCTCTCTTTGGACTCCTAACTGTGGCGCGCCTGGAAGTGGGCGATGATCTGGTCTATGGTCGTGTCGAGTGGCGTGGACGGTGCCCAGCCGATGGCACGATTGATCTTGCTGATGTCTGGCACGCGGCGGCGCATATCCTCAAAGCCGACTTCATAGGCCTGGTCGTAGGGCACGCGCACGATCTCCGACACGCTGGCGGTGCGCGCCTTGACGCGCTCGGCCAGCTCGCCGATGGTCACTTCCTCGTTGCTGCCCACATTGAACACTTCGCCAGAGGTGCCGTTAGCGTGCGTCAGGCGGGCGATGGCGTCCACTACGTCGTGCACGTTGGCGAAGCAGCGCGACTGCGTACCGTCGCCGTAGACCTGGATCGGCTCGCCGGCCAGCGCCCACTGCACGAAGCGTGGCACGACCATGCCGTAATTCCCCACCTGGCGCGGGCCGACTGTGTTGAACAGGCGGACGATGATCACCGGCAGCCCGGTCGCTTTGTGGTAGGCCAGCCCCAGAAACTCGTCGAGCGCCTTGGACGCGGCATAGCTCCAACGGCTCTTGGTCGTCGGGCCGAGGATGCGGTCGTCGTCCTCGCTGAAGGGCACTTTCACGCCCTTGCCGTAGACCTCCGACGTGGAGGCGATCAGCACGGGCCGGCGGTAGCGGCGCGCTGTCTGGAGCACGATCTCCGTCCCGCCGACGTTGATCTCCAGGGTGTCAATCGGGCTGTGCACAATCGAGAACACGCCGACCGCTGCCGCCAGGTGATAGATCACGTCGCACTCGCTGACCAGGCGATCCATCACCGCGGCGTGACGGATGTCCTCGATGGCGTAGCGGAAGCCCGGCGTCTTTTCAAGATGGGCGATGTTCTCGAAGCGCCCGGTGGAGAGATTGTCAATGATTGTGACCTGCTCGCCGCGCGCCAGCAGGTACTCGGCCAGATGGCTGCCAATGAAGCCGGCACCACCGGTGATCAGAGCGTGTGTCATGCGCGTATTCCTTCTCGTCGCAAAGGGTATTTGTACCGGCAAACGGGCGCGATTATACCAGGCGGCCTCTGCCCGCCCCAATGCGATCCCCGCTGGGTCAGGGCAAGCGCATCTGGCGTGCGCTTGGACCGTGCCTGTTCCCC
>JAGPFT010000548.1 GCA_018056405.1 Anaerolineae bacterium | reverse complement strand
CGTGCAACGCCCGCGGGCCATCAATGCTGATGCCCAGCAGGAAGTTGTGTTCGGCGAAAAAGGCGGCCCATTCGTCGTCCAGCAGCGTGCCATTGGTCTGCATCGTGTGCAGGAAGGTCATGCCCGGTCGCCGGTACTTCTCCACCAGCTCCATGGTGTGCCGGTAGAAATCCAGCCCCATCAGCGTTGGCTCGCCCCCTTGCCAGGCCAGGTTGACGCTGTCGGTCTGATGCGACTCGATGAGCTGCCGGATATACTGCTCCAGCACCGGCTCGCTCATCCGGAATTTGCTGCCGGGGTAGAAGCTCTCCTTGTCCAGGAAGAAGCAATAGGCGCAGTCCAGATTGCAGATCGCGCCCGTCGGCTTCGCCAGGAGGTGAAAAGCCGGCGGGGCCTGCGGCGGTCGTTGCATCAGGATGGGTAGATTTAGTGATAGCATGAGTTACCACACGACGGGCCGCTATGCACACGCTAGCCGTCTAGCCATGCGCCATCATGTCAACGGCCACAGTGATGGCCAGGATCACGATATCGTTCTGTCCCGGTTCGATCTGGACACCGTAGGTGTCGGCCAGGCGGAACCACTTCTTGGATACCTCGGCGATCTTTCGCCCGCCCTCTTCGATGGTGTACTGGTGGTCGAGGATATTGCCCTGTACGTCGAGATCGGGGCCGTCGCCGATCTTTACCGTCCAGCGGTCGCGCAGGGGCGTGATTAGGGCCTTCCTGACGGTGGCCAGTGGCTCATCGTTGGGGCCCTCGATCGTCTTTGTATCCCGAACCCGGAGCAGCTTTTCCTGAATCTTGCACAGGGTCTGCCCTTGCATATCCTCGAAGAAGAGGGTGTCGCGCACACGCAGCATTTTGCCGTCGACCTTGAACGTGCGCTGGCCGGCCTCGTTCTCAATCCAGAAGTCGTCGCCAAAGGCGACCAGCTTTTGCCGCATCCGGTAGCGGGTCGCCGTCCCGCCGCGGCCGAACGTCGCACGCTCCTCGCGTCGTTGTTCACGTCTTCTGCCCATCGTTTATTTCTCCTTGCCTATGCTCTCGTGGCCCGCGATGAGAGCATCAAGTCCATGCCTCCATCGCGGGTCATCAGCCAGTGCGGGGTGGCGGCTGACAGCCGTTAGCCGCCGAAGTCTTCCATCAACTGCGCTTCCTGCTCGCTAGTCAGATTCGATTGAATCAGGTGGGCCGAGACGCCCTGGAACGCTTCAGCCACGCGGTCCTGCACCGCGCCGCTGGTCATCAGAAAGAGCGCCGACGTGCCTTCCGTCACCTGCTCGCGCACTTCCTTGATGAACTTGTCATTGATGCCGTAATCGGCGAACTTGCCCGACAGCGCGCCCATCGCCGCGCCCACGGCCAGGCCGAAGAAGGGGACGAAGAACAGCAAGCCAAACAGCATCCCCCAGAACGCGCCGGAAAGCGCCCCTTGGCCGGTCAGGCTGCCATAGTTATTGGTCTTGGGCTTCTTCTTGCCCTCCGCCCAGGCGACGGTAGCGGCATCGTTGACTTGGATCAGATGCTGCTTCGACAGGTCAATGAGCTTGTTGAGCGCTTCTTGCGCCCCCTGCGGTGTTTCAAATTTCCAGACGGTTAACGTTGCCATTGAAACTTTCTCCTTGGGTCACAGACTCGATTCAGCCCTTGTTTGGTTTTGGGCTGGTCCAAACGCGATCAGCGGATCACCTCAGCAGCCCGGTAATACCGCTGTATGAAAACCATAGTCCGAAAATAAAGGACACGCTGATCACAATCACCCGATTGTGCCGATCCAGCCAGCCTTGCGCGGCTTGCAGTGGCTTGGCTGCTCGCTCCGGGGCGAGGGCGAATAACAAGATGGGCGGGAGGACGAGCATCTGGGTCAACAGCACGTAGAACAGGTAGACGCCAATGCCCATCGGCCGTTCTAGACTCGCCGCGCTGATTATGCTGATAGCCGATAGGGTGAACACCCACTGCTTGACGGCAATCGCCACGTAGAGCGCCCCCGCTCCGAAGGCCCGCAACCTAGTGAGGTTGCCGATGCTGCTCATCCATTTGGGCGGCGGCTCGTCGGGGTCTTCCTCCTTGCGCCACTTCCTGAAGGCGGTGACCAGCAGCAGGAGGCCAACGATCAGCAGCAGCGTAGAGGCGATAAGGCGCTGCCCTTCTTCGCCGTTAGCGGCCATCGCTGCGCCCAGGAGCAGGCCAAACACCACGCCCTGCACCAATCGCGCCACCACGCCACCGGCAACGAAGGCGATAGACTTACCCAGTCCCCCCGCGCTTTGCAACAGCAGAAGGACGATGATGGGATAGACCATCACCAGGGACGCGCCCACGATAACCGGCAGCAATCCGAGCAACACGTCACCCATAGATCAACTCTCTAAGCTTCCTGGCGTCATAAGGTTAAACCTGGGGTTGCCCGGCACTCGTTCCCAGGCATTCGACTTCCAGTAGAGGTAACCCCACATCGTACAAACTGCTCAACAAGCCGATCAAGGCGGCCTGGTCACGCATGACGCCGGTAATCGTCGTGGTTTCCGGCGCGCTGTCGTCGAATTGGAGACTCCAGCCCGGGCCTAGGTCTTGCTGCCAGGACTCGTCAAGCGCACCCTGAAAGCGAATGCGGTAGACCGCCGTTTCAGCCATCGTCAGCCTATGCAGTGCCATAGTAT
>JAGPFT010000547.1 GCA_018056405.1 Anaerolineae bacterium | reverse complement strand
GCCTATTCTGGGCATGATCGCCGGCTACTGGATCATCAAGTTATGCTTCTTCCTGGCGCGGGGGGCCACGCCGCGCATCAATGTCTGGTTCCAACGCGGCCAGATCCTCACGGCGGCGATGCTGGCCTTGTCGCACGGCACCAACGACGCCCAGAAGACGATGGGCGTCATCGCCCTGGGGCTGGTAGCCACTGGCCACATGGCCACCTTCCACATTCCGCTGTGGGTGATCCTGGTCAGCGCCGTGGCGATGGGCGCGGGGACGCTCTGCGGTGGCTGGAGCCTGATCCGCACGCTGGGGACCGGCTTCTACCGCCTGCGCCCTGTGCATGGCTTCAGCGCGCAGATAGCCTCCAGCGCGGTGATCCTGGGCGCAGCGCTGCTGGGCGGTCCGGTGAGCACGACACACGTTGTCAGCTCGGCCATCGTGGGCGCGGGCAGCGCGGAGCGCGTGCAGAAGGTGCGCTGGGGTGTGGTCAACAGCATCGTCATCTCGTGGCTCCTGACCATTCCGGCGGCGGCAGCGCTCGGCGCGCTGCTCTACGCCATCATCCGCCATCTCTTCTGATCTGCCGAACAGATAGTCGCCTGTTGCGCGCGAATCCCCTATACTGGCGAACAAGAACGCAGGCCTTCCCGCGCGCGGGGGCGTAGTGTGCGAGGCAGAGGGACGGATGGAAGCCAGTACGCTGCTCATCATTGTCGTAACGGTCACCGGGGCCAACCTGCTCTTCAGCCTGTTCGTCTTGATCCGGCTGGTTCAGGCCCGGCGCGACGCCGCCCAGCATCGCCAGCAGCAGGACGCGCGGCTGCACGAAGTATACCGCGCGACGGGACTGCTCTACGACCGCACCCGGCAAATGCTTGAGCTAGACAGCAACATGATCCGCGAGCTTGGCTCGGTGAGCAGCGCCGCCCAGCAGATGATGACCGCCGACCGCGCGCTGGCCAGCAAGCTGGAGGCCGTTGGCAGCCAGACGACACAAATGCTCCAGCTTGATCAGGCGGCCAGCCAGGAGATCGGCATCGTCCGCGAGGCCACGCGCCACATCCTGACCATCAAGGACGAGATCGCTGACTTGCAGGGGCTGCTCCAGTCGTCGCGCAAGCGCGGGCGGCTGGGCGAGGTGCTGCTGAGCGCCCTGCTGGAAGATACGCTGCCGCCAGCCCACTACACGTTGCAGCACCCTTTCGCCAACGGGACGCGCGCCGACGCCGTGATCCGGCTCGACCAGGCGTGCTTGGCGGTGGACTCGAAGTTCCCTCTGTCGAGCTACGAGCGCATCCTCGACTGCCGCGACGACGGCGAGCGAGCGCAGCTTGAGCGCCAGTTCGCCCGCGACGTGCGCAAGCACATTGACGACATCGCCACCAAGTACATCGTGCCCGGCGAGGGCACGCTCGACTTCGCGCTGATGTTCATCCCCAGCGAGGCAGTCTACTACGAGATCGTGACGCACAACGCCGCCGGCGTGGACGGCAAGACCCTGCTCACCTACGCCTTCGAGCGCCGCGTCTTCCCGGTCAGCCCTAGCACGTTCTACCCCTACCTGCTGACCATCGCGCGCGGGTTGCGCCAGCTTTATGTGGCCGACAACGTGCACAAGACCATCGGCGAGATCGCGCAGCTTGAGCAGGAACTCGTCCTCCAGATGCGCAAATGGGAGACGGCGCGCAAACAGATTGACGATGCCCGCCGCAACCTGGGCGAAGTCCAGGCGTCACTGGACTTGCTCCATGATAAAATCTTGCAGATCATCACGCCTGGGATGCGGACGATGAGCGAGCCAGTGGAAACGGAATTGCCGGATTGATGAAACGCATACGCCGCCTCTTCTTAGCTGGGAGTGCGCTGAGCCTCACTCTGGCTGCGTGCGGCGGGAGCGACCCGGCGTACAGGCCGGTCGCCGGTGCGACTCTGCTCAGCGAAACCTTCGACGCGCCGGGCAGTTGGGAAGAAGGAGCCTACCCGCCCGAAGCAGCAGACCCGGTCTCGCGCCTGGCCGTGAGCGGTGGGCGCTACGAGATTATGCACCGCGCCGAGCGCGCCGCGTCGTTCACCTGGGGCGCGGGCGGCAGGGACTATGATGATGTGATCGTGGAGGTTCGGACCGAACAGCTCAGCGCGGACAAGGACAACCTGTACGGCGTGGCCTGCCGCTTGGCCCAGGACGACGCCGGCGACTGGAGCGGCTACGCCCTGCTGATCAGCGGCGACGGGCACTATGGCATCGCCGACCTGTCGCACGGCAGCCTGGGCTTCCTGCTGGAATGGCACCAGTCCGGCGCGATCAAGCAGGGGCAAGCCGCCAACACGATCCGCGCCGTGTGCGTGGGGAATTACCTGGCCCTCTACGCCAACGGCGAGTTCCTGGGCGAAGTGAAGGACAGCCTCTATCGCCGGGTCGGGCAGGTCGGGTTGATCGCCGGGGCGAGCCAGGGCGGGGCGGTGCGCGTCGCCTTCGACGATCTGACCGTCTTCGCCGGAGCGCTGGGCGGGTAAACGCGCCGGAAGAAAAAGGGCGTTGCTTTGCTGTGCCTCCTGGGATCGACTCGTATATGGGGTGCATTCGGATTTGGGGGCAGGTGCAGAGATCGGTTGCAGACCTCACCCCCCGGCCCCCTCTCCATATACGGAGAGGGGGAGTAAGTATCTGGCTCAGTCC
>JAGPFT010000546.1 GCA_018056405.1 Anaerolineae bacterium | reverse complement strand
GTTGCTGCCTGGGCGGGCGTCCAGCACACGGTCGAAGCCTGGCGCGATGGCGGCCTGCCGGACGACACGGCCAAGTACGACCGGGGCAACCCGGCGCTGATGGTCGTCGTGCACATGCTGGAGCGAGTCGCTGCCGGGCGCGGCGATCTGGTCGTCGCCATCCCCGGCGAAGACCGGCTGCCCTTTTTCTTCCCCACCTGGGAGATTCGCAACAGCCGCGATCCCGCCGAGCTACCCCTCCGCCTGGAAGACCTGGCGGGCGTGGATGTATTCGTCAACACGTCCGTCGGTGTGTTCCTGATGCAGTGGTCGGGGCAGTGGCCCAATTCGTTGCAGGCCGACGCTGATCTGGCCGCGCTCTACCACCAACTGGACGTGCGCGGGCCGGACGGCGCGCCCTGGCCGACGGTCCTGGAGCCGATCCCGCTCAGCGCGGACGGGTCGCTGCCGGTGGATGACGGCAACTTCCGCTACACGGCCTTCACCCTTCACCCGGAAGCGCGCTTCGCTCCCATGACGCCCAGCGCGGCGCAGCCAGACGAAGTGCTGTTCGGCGACTGGGCGCGCCTGGTGGGGCACGACCTGGGCAACCTGAAGTGGGAGCGCGGCCAGCGGATCGTGCTCAGCCTGTACTGGCAGCCCACCGCCGCCGCCCCGCCGCCGCGCGATTACAGCGTGTACGTGCACCTGCTGACGCCGGACGGGACGCTGCTGAGGGCTTTCGACGGGGAACCGGCGGGGGGTACCTATCCGACGCGCTTCTGGCGGCCCGGCGAATCGCTGCTCGACTACCGCATCCTTCGCGTGCCGGAGGACATCCCGCCCGGCCCGGCGATTCTGCGTATTGGCCTGTACGATCCGCTGAGCAACGAGCGGCTGCCAGTGACGGTTGGCGGTGCCCCGGCCGGCGACGGCCTGACCATCGAGACGCGCATTGAGGTGCGCTAAAGAACCATGTCTAAGCCGCCTCTCCCCCTAAATCCCCCTCTCCAGCAGAGCTAGAGAGGGGGACTCTGAGCGCCGGAGGCAGCATTCCCCCTCCCCGGTCTGTACAGCTTGGCCGGGGAGGGGGTCAGGGGGAGGGGTATTCCGCCTGGGCGCGTCCCCCAAATGTCTTAGCTCATGCGTATGTGCTGAAGAACTGCCCCGCCCCTCATAACACAGAGACGGCCAGGGCCAGGCTGCGCCGTACTTCCTCGCGATTGAAGTTCGCCCACGCTTCCGCGAAAGTGTCCAGCAGCCGCTGCTGCTCGGCGGCCTGGAAGTCGGCGTAGGCCAGCACACCGCTGATGTCCGGGCGCAAGAACTGGGGGACGCCGCTGTGAGTGTCTCGCTGGGCAGTGATGAAGCCATCGAGCACCTGGGCGGCGACGGAGGTATCGTTGAGATCGCCCAGGTGATCCTGCATGGTCTTGATCTCCTTGATGACCAGCTTGACCTCTGGCCCCAGCACTTCTTCGAAGAACTCCATCGCGTAGCGCAGCCGCTTGAAGTCAATGCGCAGGGCGTGCAGCGTGGCGATAGGCGCGCTGTCCACCAGGGCCTCGTAGGCGCGCACGCGCTCGTAGTGTTCGTAGATCAGGCGCGGGGCGACATGCCGCACCTGGTAGGCCCCGATGCCATCACCGCGCTGGATGGGCAGCGCGCCCGCACCCGGCGTGGTGACGAAGCCGTGCAGCCGCTCGACGAAACGGGCGAAGCGCGGTGCGTTCAGCGCCTCAATCAGCGCCGCGCGTGCGGCATCGTAGTCGGCCTGCCAGGTCGTAAACAGCGGGGTGAGATCGGTGCCAGGATTTCTGGTGACGAATTGCCCGGCCTTCTCGCGGAATACGTCAAGGTCGCGCACTTCGCCGAGCGCCGTCGCCGTCCGGCGCAGCCCGCGCAGCAGCGGCCTGATCGCTTGCGGGTCGAAGAAGGGGCCGAACAGCCGGAAGGCGCTGCGCATCCGGCGGGTCGCCACGCGCATATCGTGCACTCCCTCGATGTCCGCGCCGAGCCGCGCGACCGGCTCGTGGAGCAGCATCCGCTCGAAGTTGAAATGTAGCGCCTTGCGTCCGGCTTCGGCCATCGCGTCGTTGGGTAACATGCCGACCGCCTCGCGCAGTTCCAGTGGCAGGCGTGGGGCGCTGACGCCCGGCTGCGCTTCCGGTTCTGGGGGACTGGCGATCTCCTCAGCGGCGGGCGAGGCGGCGCTCTCTGGCAGAGCGGCCTCGCGGAAGATGTCCATGCGCCGCTCCGACCATTCGCGCCGCCAGTAGTAAACTGTGCTGACGCTCAACCCCACGTCGCGGGCGATGGCCGGCGCACTCTGGCCGTCGCCGCTGAGCAGGATGACGGCAGCCCGCCGCGCGATGGGGGGCAACCCATTGGCGCGGAGAGCGACTAGGGCCGCGCGCTCGGTGTCGGTCAAGTCGAAGCCCATACACATCCCTCCTGCGTTTATCAGCAGCGGACTGTTCCTCGTTGAACACCCAGTATAACAGAACAGCGCGCCGGAAGGTTAAATTGGGCAGATTCGGCCCGCACCCCTCGCAAGCCCTTGAGTGCCAGGCCATCTGCGCTATGATCGTTCTGGGTCGCGCTGCCGGCTCTGGAGGGAATGCATGACCGCTTACGAACCTGACCGCAACGGCCTGCTGGCCCTGCTTGACGGCTTGCTCGTCGGGGCG
>JAGPFT010000545.1 GCA_018056405.1 Anaerolineae bacterium | reverse complement strand
CCTCTGCTCCGCCCCGCCTGGTAGGGGCGTACTGCTATACGCCCCAGTCCCCTTCTCTGGCTCGCCTGGTTCAAGGGCGGACAGACGTTGGGAGTATGCGGAATTGGAGGCTGTCCCTAACTCTACCTCACCCCCACTCGGCGCTGACGCGCCTCGTTGCCCCCTCTCCATGTATGGAGAGGGGGCGGGCCAAGCGGAGCGAGGCCAGGGGTGAGGTAAATCGGGCGGGCCAATCTCTGCGCTCTCTCCAGCCCTCTGCTCCGCCCCGCCTGGTAGGGGCGTACTGCTATACGCCCCTACGCAAGAACCGCCGTCGAGCGGCGAAGTCCCCCTCTCTAGCTCGGCTGGAGAGGGGGATTTAGGGGGTGAGGCGATCTGCCCCGGCCTGGTTGAACGCGCCCGCACCCAGTTGTAGGCGATGCTGAAGACGCCAATGCCCGTCATGGCGAACAGCGCCGGGATGATCAGGTTGTAGGCCACCGACGGCGTGATCCCCAGCAGCTTGACCGGCGCGCCGACAATCACGTAGCCGAAGTAGTAGTAGTTGATGTACCCGCCAGAGAACCAGGGATCGAGCGGCGGGAAGACCGTGCTGCGCAGCACAGCGTTGAAGTAGGCGAAGTCCATCGGCTTCTCGCCGCCGAAGCTGCCGTGCCACAGGTCGGGGTTGCTCAGGCGCACGCCGACGAAGGCCAGGAACAGGGCCAGGGTCAGCGCCTCCATGGCCAGCAGGAAGCGCCAGTTGGCGCGCACGTAGGCGGCGAACTGTCCCCGCCTGCGCCAGACGGCGGCGGCGCTCAGCGCGGCCAGCGCCAGCAAGATCAGCGCCAGGCCGCCGCGCGACCACGTGCGCAGATTGAGCGTCCCGCCGGCCCAGGCGATCCAGGCGACGATCAGCCAGGCGGTGATCTTGGCCGCCGGGTAGGCGCGATCCGGCAGCGCCGGCAATGCCACAAACAGCAGCGGCCAGGCGATCCATCCCGCCAACACGATCAACCCCCACCAGGCGATCAGCGCCGCAACCTGGCTGCGATTGACGAGCGAGCCGGGGTCGAACAGGTCGCGCCAGGTGCCGCCCGCCCGCTGAGTCTCCCACGTGTCGGCGTCGAAATGCAGCAGCGTCGGGCTTTGCGTCGCTTCCTGGGCGCGCCAGGTCACCACGCCGACCGGCTCCGGATCGGCCACATAGCCGGGATAGGCTGTGCGGACGGGGCGAATGGCCACGCTCTCCAGGATAGCCCGCGTGTTCTGCGGCGAGTAGGCATCCGTCTTCTTGAAGACGAGCACGATCGGGTGATCGTAGACGTGGAAGGCTTCCTCGGCCTCCCAGTGCTCGTTGACCCAGTCGGGCAGATCGTCGAGCGGCGTCACCTGGTCGCGGATGCGGAAGGGGCCAAGCCGCGGCGCGGACTCGAACTGGCGCACCAGGTCATAGCCCAGCCGCCCGTCGAACAGCGCCTCGTAGTAGGCCAGGCTCATCGGCCAGCGCCAGGGGATGCGCGACAGCGAGTCATAGAAGCGGTTGCTGGAGAGCACCAGGTAATCGGCCTGATCGAGCGCGGTGGTCATCGCCGCGATCTTGTCTGGTGTGTCTTCGGCGACCATCCACAGCTTGATGCCCTGCACGTGCCCGCCGAACATGTTCAGCGCCGGGCAGTCATACGATGACAGGCCCGACGGCAGATCGTCGCGGTAGACCACACCGTCCGGCAGCGGGCACACCGTCCAGGGGATCGGGTCGTCCCAGTCGCCCTCCCAGGCGATGACCGCGCCGGACGTGTACACCGGATCGAGCGCCTCGACGGTCAACGTGGCAAGCTGGCGCTGGCCGCTGGCGTCCAGGCGCTCCACGCGCAGCGGCGGGTCGAAGACGGCCACCTGCGGCAGGCCAAGCGGGTTCGCCCCCTCATTGAAGTCCCCGCGCAGTTCCGTTGAGACTCGCGTCCCGTCGGGCGCGGTCAGCGTCAGGCGGACGGTCTCTTCGCCGGAGTCGCGCAGCGGGTCGCCCAGGTGAGGAATCTCGATCTCACGGATCACGCCGTCTATGGGAATCTCGAAAGTGAGCGCGTCGCTCCCGCCGACTGTCCAGTGCGTCGGCGTCATGGGGATGTCGTCGCCGTGCCCGCGCAGCAACGGCTGCGCCTCGAAGTTGAGATCAACCGTCGCCGGCGTGTCGTTCACCCCTATCCGCAGCGCCAGCGAGACATCGCTCAGCACCACCCCCGTCGCGTCCGTCACATCGCGCAGCGAGGTCAGCGGCCCACCCTGCACGGCAGTGACTTCCAACAGGTAGGGCGCGGGCTGCGCGTTCGGGTCGAGCGGCGCGGCCAACAGCACGTCGCCCTCCGCCTCGACCGAGTACGCCTGCCCGTAGACTGAATCCGTCTGCGCCAGATCAGCGCGGATCGTATCCTCGAAGACAAGCTGCCGTCCCAGCGCCGCATCGTTCCTGAAGACCCGCACACGCAGCGCCTCCGGCTCCGGATCGGCCAGCGGGTCGAGCAGACGGTTGAAGGTGAGACCAGTCAGACGGGCGTCGGCGAGCACCGTGAAGGGCACTTCGACCGTCTCGCCCTGCTCGAAGCGCGTGACGGACGGCGGTGGCGCGACATATGTCCGCCCGATGTTGACCATCTGCCGCGTCCCGTCGTCGCCTTCCACCCAGATGCCGAAGT
>JAGPFT010000544.1 GCA_018056405.1 Anaerolineae bacterium | reverse complement strand
GTTCGATTGGGCCTGCGCCGAAATCGCCGCCCTGGCCATCCGCTGCGCCGAAGAGGGGAAGTCCCTGGAGCGGCCCTTTCACCTGACCGGCCTCTAGCTCTGGCTGCATTGACGGTGACCAACAGCTACACCGCAGCTCGGCCGCGCTGTGGCCTGCCGCCGGCACACTGTGTTATTCCCCACACGAAATGGGGATAAATTCACATGCTTCCCCTATGGCTTTTGCTATAATTCCCCGCGCTAGGAAATTGTTGACTCTGCAACGACGCACAACGACTTAAACCCCCTTGTGACCCCCCATCCCCATCACGCCCAGGATGCATGTGGAGAACCCATGAAAGACCTCACTGATCGCATGCCCGCCAAACTCCATCGGTTGCCGGAACTGGCATTCAACGTCTGGTGGAGCTGGAACGCCGACGCGCGCGACCTGTTCCGCCGGCTCGACTTCCCGCTCTGGCGGCGCACCCAGCACAACCCGGTCAAGGTATTGCGGCTGGTCAGCGACGCGACGCTGGTCGCCCGCGCCGATGATCCCGCCTTTCTGCGGCGCTACAACAAGGTGCTGCTGGAGTTCGACCGGGCAATGGCCAACGGTCACAGTTGGTTCCACCGCACCTATCCGCATCTAACGAAGAAGACGATCGCCTACTTCTCTTTCGAGTTTGGGTTGCATAGCTCGCTGCCGATCTACTCCGGCGGTCTGGGCATCCTGGCCGGCGACCATGCCAAGGAAGCCAGCGACCTGGGGCTGCCGTTCGTCGGCGTGGGCTTTTTCTATCCGCAGGGCTACTTCCGCCAGCGCCTGCCGTCGCACGGCTGGCAGGAGGCGATCTATGAGCCGGTGGACATCGCCGACGTGCCCATCCACCCGGTCAACGAGTCTGACGGCCGCGAGTTGCGCATCGAAGTGTGGATGGGCGGGCGCACCGTTCAGGCGCGCGTCTGGCGGGTGCAGGTCGGCCGCGCGCCCCTCTACCTGATTGACACCGACGTGCCCGAAAACGAACCCTGGGATCGTGAACTGTCGGCCCGGCTCTACTCCGGTGACAGCGAAGTGCGCATCCGGCAGGAGATCATGCTGGGCATTGGCGGCGTGCGGCTGCTGCACAAGCTGGGCTACCGGCCGTCGGTGCTGCACATGAACGAGGGGCACTCCGCCTTCCTGCTGCTGGAGAGCGTGCGCGAAGAGGTGGCCCGCGGGCTGGATTTCGAGTCCGCCTGCGAACTGGTCAAGTCGCGCACTGTGTTCACCACCCACACCCCCGTGCCGGCCGGCCACGACGCCTTCAGCTTTTCGCTGATGGACAAGTACTTCCCCGGCTACTGGGACGAGTTGGGCATTGATCGCGAGCAGTTCCTCAGCCTGGGCCACCACGCCGAACCGTGGGGCGATGCCTTCAATATGACCGTCCTGGCCCTGCGGCTGTCGGGGCAGCGCAACGCCGTCAGCCAGCTCCATGCCGAGGTCTCGCGCCAGATGTGGCAGCCCGTCTGGCCCGACCGGGCCGTGGACGATGTGCCCATTCGCGCCATCACCAACGGCATCCACGTCCCCGGCTGGACGGCGGGCGAGTTGCGCCAGGTATTCAAGGAGTATCTGGGGGGCGACTGGGAAGAGCACCACGACGATCCCGTGCTGTGGGAGCGGCTGGCCGACGTGCCCGACGAGGTGTTGTGGCGCGCCCACGTGGCCCTGAAGACGAAGCTGATGGACTACCTGCGTATGCGGGCGCGTCACTCGTGGGTAGCCGGGCAGTGCGACCCGACGGAGATTCTTGTCGGCGGCACGCTGCTGGACCCCAACGCCCTAACCATCGGCTTTGCCCGCCGCTTCGCCACCTACAAGCGGGCCACGCTGCTGTTCGAGGATATGCCGCGCTTGCAGCGCCTCTTGCTCAACATGCACCGTCCGGTGCAGATCGTCTTCGCCGGCAAGGCCCACCCGGCCGACGAGCCGGGCAAGCACCTCATCCAGCAGGTCTACAACTTTGCCAAGTCCAACTACTTTGGCGGCCGGGTGGCCTTCGTGGAGAACTACGACCTGCACTCGGCGCGCTACTTCAAGCAGGGCGTTGACGTGTGGCTGAACACGCCGCGCCGCCCGCGCGAGGCCAGCGGCACCAGCGGCATGAAGGCGTCGCTCAACGGCATCCCCAACCTGAGCATCCTCGATGGCTGGTGGGTAGAGGGGTACAACGGCGGCAACGGCTGGGCGGTCGAGGATCGCCAGTTTGACAACCCCAACGAGCAGGACGCCCACGACGCCGAGATGGTCTATCGCTTGTTGGAAGAGGAGGTCGCGCCGCTCTACTACAACCGCGACCGCGACGGCATTCCGCGCGGCTGGGTCGAGGTCATGCGCGAGGCCATCCGCTCCAACGCGCCGCGCTTCAGCACGCGACGGATGGTGAAGCAGTACACGACCGAGATGTATCTGCGGGCGATGGTCGAGGCGGTGGAGCTGGTCTAGCGGGACTCCGGATAGGTGACGATGAAGCGATGGCCGCGGCGCTTGCTGATGCTGACTTTCGTCCTGCTCTGGCTGGCGGTGATGCTGTTCCCGACGCTGGCCGTGGTGCTGGCACGCAACGGGCAGATTCAACTAGGAGACAGCGACGGCCGTCACTGGCGGCTGTTTCTGCTGCAAGAGCCTGACTTTGAGGGGCTGGGGCTGGAG
>JAGPFT010000543.1 GCA_018056405.1 Anaerolineae bacterium | reverse complement strand
GTTGAGCCAGAGCGCTTTCACGCACGACTTGCTAAACCGCCTGCACGCGCTTTACACCCAGTAAATCCGGATAACGCTCGCCTCCTACGTTTTACCGCGGCTGCTGGCACGTAGTTAGCCGAGACTTCTTCCTAGGGTACCGTCCTCCCTCTTCCCCTAGAAAAGCGGTTTACAACCCGAAGGCCTTCTTCCCGCACGCGGCGTTGCTGCGTCAGGCTTTCGCCCATTGACGCAATATCCCTTACTGCTGCCTCCCGTAGGAGTCGGGCCCGTCTCTCAGTGCCCGTGTGGGGGGTCACCCTCTCAGGTCCCCTACCCGTCCTCGCCTTGGTAGGCCATTACCCTACCAACTAGCTGATGGGCCACAGCCCCCTCCCTCAGCACCTCAGCCTTTCCTCACCCGGCCTCTAACCCGAGCGAGCGTATGGGGTATTAGCCACCGTTTCCAGCGGTTGTCCCCCTCTGAAGGGCAGGTCAGCTATGTGTTACTCACCCGTTCGCCACTTTCACCCTAACCGAAATTAGGGATCACGTTCGACTTGCATGTATTAGGCACGCCGCCAGCGTTCATCCTGAGCCAGGATCAAACTCTCCGTATTTACTCCTCCACCTACCCCCACAAGGGTAGATGACTCCTGTGCTCTCCACTCGCTGCTTCCTGTCACTATGCTGTTGTTAAGGAGCGGCTCAACTGGACGATGGGGGGTGGGGCAAAAACCCGCCGTCTGGCGGCGGGCGCAGGACAAGCTGAAAACATCGCAGCTTTCAGGATGCTTGTCGGTGCAGCCCCCTTTCGTACCGTTCAGTTTGTTAGAACCTGCGCCCGGCTTTCCCGTAGCGCGTTGTTCCCATCGAGCGTGGAAACATCTTACCACCCCTCTCCGGGGGCGTCAAGGGTGATTCCTTAAGTTTCTATAAAACTGGCATTAGAACCTCCAACGAGCACCGCTACGTGTACGCCGGCAGCCACTCGCCATGCGCCGCGATCAACTCGTCCACCAGCGCCCACACCTGCTCCAAGTCCAGCTCGGCGGCAGTGTGCGGATCGAGCATGGCGGCGTGGTAGATGTGCTCGCGCTTGCCGGTCAGCGCCGCTTCGACGGTCAGCGCCTGCACGTTGATATTGGTCTGCATCAAGGCAGCCAGGTGCGGCGGCAGCGCGCCAATCCGCGTCGGCTGGACTCCGTTCCTGTCCACCAGGCAAGGCACTTCCACACAGCATTCGCGCGGCAGGTTTTCGATCAGCCCATCATTCATCACGTTCCCATAGACCACGCGCGGGACGCCCGTCTCCAGGCTGTGGATGATCCCCGCGCCATATTCATGGCTGGGCACCACCTGAATCGCCGCCGTCGGGTCTTCGTAGGCCGCGCGCATCGCCTCCCAATCGGCGATTTGCGTCTCGCAGCGGCGGATGTACTCGTCGAGCGGGATGTTGAAACGCTCGATCAGGTCGGGGCGGTCGCGCTTGATGAACCAGGGCACGTACTCGGCGAAATGCTCGCTCGACTCGGTGACGAAGTAGCCCAGCCGGCGCAGCATCTCGTAGCGCACCCGGTTCCAATCCGGCACGCGCCCCTCTTCGATCACCTTGTGGAGCAGCGGGTAGAGGTCTTGCCCGTCGCGCTCAAAACGCAGGTAGAAGGCCAGGTGATTGATGCCCGCGCACAGGTAGTTGATCTCCTCATAGGGCACGCCGATGTCCGCCGCAAGCTGCATAGCCGTGCCCTGCACGCTATGGCACAGCCCAACGGTCTTGATCCGGCTGGCCCGCTTGATGGCCCAGGTGTTCATGGCCATCGGATTGACGTAATTGAGGAAGGTCACCTGGGGGCACACATCTTCCATGTCGCGGCACATAGCCAGCAGCACCGGGATAGTGCGCAGCGCGCGCATGATCCCGCCAACGCCAAGCGTATCGGCAATGGTGGCGCGCAGCCCGTAGCGCCTGGGAATCTCGAAGTCCAGCACCGTGCCCGGCTTGTAGCCGGCCACCTGAATCATGCAGATCGCGTAATCAGCGCCATCGAGCGCCGCGCGCCGGTCGGTCGTCGTTTCGATGATGGGCCGCGCGCCGAGCGCCTGTGCGACCTTGCGCGCCACGATCTCAGAGGTGCGCAACCGGTCGCTGTCAAGGTCAAACAGCGTCAGCCTGGACTCGGCCAACTCCGGGAAGTGGAGAATATCACCCATCAGGTTCTTGGCGAAGACAGTGCTCCCCGCGCCGATGAAAACGATTTTAGGCATATTGCAGGTCTCCCTCGTACTGGTCACAGACAACGAGGCGCTTGGGGCAGCGCCTCGACTCCGATCTAGGAAGGATGGGCCGCACGCGGCGATCACATCTCCTGGCGGCCCTGCAGGGCGCGCAGCAGCGTCACCGAGTCCACGTATTCCAGGTCGCCGCCGGTGGGCAGGCCGCGCGCTAGCCGCGTGACCTTGACGCCGGTGGGCGCAAGCTGGCGCTGCAGGTACATGGCCGTCGCGTCACCTTCCATGCCGGGGTTGGTGGCGATGATCACTTCCAGCACGCCCCCGGCTTGCACGCGCGCGACCAGCTCTCGAATCTTCAGGTCTTCCGGGCCAATGCCCTCCACCGGTGAGATCGCGCCGTGCAGCACGTGGTAGCGCCCCTGATAAGCGCCGGTGCGCTCGACCGCCAGCACGTCGAGCGGCTCCTCGACGACGACC
>JAGPFT010000542.1 GCA_018056405.1 Anaerolineae bacterium | reverse complement strand
GGTGATCGGCCCAGGGCCAGGCGGTCACCAGGTCGAGCGCCTCCAACGTGTAGGCGATGCGCTGGCCGGGGCGCACGGCGCGCGTCCAGCGCGGATCGTCGCTCCAGCCGCTCTCGGTGATAGTGAGGGGCTTTTCCCCGTCCCCATAGCGCACCATCACCTCGCGCAGCAGCTCGACGCGCCGGAAGTTGATGGTCTCGGCGTCCGGCGGGTCTGTCGGGGCGTGAGTGAAGCCGTAGGTGTGGGCGGCCAGGGCATCGAAGTAGGGGGCGGCGCCGGCCTCATACATCCGCTCCAGGAAGCGCACTTCGTTCATGGCGCTGGCGCTGCCCTCCGCCTCGTTGGTGGGGGCCAGCGCCCCGCCGAAGACGACGATATTCGGATTGGCGGCGTGCGCGGCCTGGTACGACAGGCGCAGCAGTTCGGTGTAGGCGATGGGGTCGGGGCTGCGGTCGCCCCACTCGTAGCTCAGGTTCGGCTCGTTCCAGATGATCACGCCGCCAAGCCGGTCGCCGTAGCGGGCCACAAACGCGCCGACGTAGCGAGCGAAGTCGTCGAAGTGATCGGCGGGCAGATAGGTGAGCGTGGTCACTTTCTCGCGCACGGGGGGGCGCGCCCAGGCCGGGGCCAGCCCCAGGCGGGCAATGACGGTCAAGCCCTGGTTTTCGGCGTGACGCATGATGCGGTCGGCGTGCGCCCAATCATAGCTGCCACGCTCGTGCTCGGTGTAGGGCCAGGGGAAGAACTCAACGATGGTTGCTGCACCCATCTCGCGCACCATTTGCAGCGTGCGCTGAATCTTCCACTCGTCTACTTCGTCGGTCAGGCGCGTGTGGACGCACACCGTCGGATTGACCGTCTGAACGGTGTGCGGCGGCCCTAATACGACGCGCGGCGGGGCAGGGCGCAGCGTTGCCAGTGCGCCCGCGACGAGCAGCAGGCCGCTGGCCCGCAGCAGGTGGATGAGTGCCTTGCGCTGGACGGGGCGGGTGAAGCGCATCATAGCGTGGAGGCTCAGGGGAGGACAGGCATCAAGGTCGGTCTAGGGGTGGCTCTTCACTTTACCTCACCCCCGCTCGGCGCTACCGCGCCTCGCCGCCCCCTCTCCATGCATGGAGAGGGGGCAAGCCGAGCGCAGCGAGGCTGGGGGTGAGGTAAACAAGATGCCATTTCATGCTTTCCACGCTGCTGCCCGCCCCTGAAGCGTGGAAGGGGAATGTTTCTGGCGGGCCGGGCGGTCACGGCGCAGGGGGCGCACTGTGCGCCCCCCGCATGGCTCTCATTGGGTGACGAGGGCCGTCAGTCACCGTGCCTGGCCCCCAGATCGGTGATCTGGCGGACGACCGACAGCAACGCGACAGCCAGCTTCAGCGCGTCCATCGTCTTGATGCGGTTGGGCTGCCCAGACTCGCTCTCTTCAGAGACACGGGCGTAGAAATAGGCGGCGAGCAAGCCGACCGCCAGCCCCACCAGCCCGCCGAACAGGTAGACGCGCCGCTTCCAGGCAGTGTCACTCTTGGCGGTGAGATCGGCGTGCACCTCAGAAGTCATCGCGCGATTCCTCCGCGCAGCGACTCCCTGATGCGTTCCAGGCGGCTCTTGCGCCGCTCCCGCGCGGTCTGGGTGATCAGATAGGCGGCGATCAGGCCGACGATCAGGGCGACGACGCCCCCGATCAGGTAGGCCCACACCTGGCTATCCTGCTCTTCGAGCGTCTTAATCAGGTCGCTGATCTGCTCTTCTGCTTGCCTAAGCGCGTTGGAGCCTCGCTCTTCCAGGGTCTTATTCATCTCACTCATGGGATGTCTTCCTTTCGACAGGCAGCGCCGAACTTGGTTGGCCGCGCAGCATATGTTCCCAGCGTGTCAGACGCACATTCATCGCAATCAGCGGGCGGGCGAACCTCGGTGCCAGCGCAGCGGTCGTCTGTGCCACACGCTCAGTGGTGCGGCGGGTCACGCGCAATGGGCCACGCGCCCGCGCGTACCCGCGCCCAGTCAGCACGGCCAGGGCCGCCAGCGCGACATAAAGCACCAGGCACAAAAGTACCATCGGCAGCGCCAGGAAAGCTGTCGCCACGATGCCCATGACGACCGTGATCTGCTTGCTCTCCAGCGCCCCGCCAATCACCGCCAGAAGCAGCGCGCCGCACACACCCACCAGGGCGAGCACAGCCAACACGACCGGGCCGACGATCTTCAAACGCACGGCGCGCCTGTGCTCGGCGACGGGGTCTGCTTTCCTGGCAGTCTGGCTCATACGTTCTCCCGTTCTCATTCTAGCACGGAACCGGCATTCTACCAACGCGGACGCCGGTTCGGGTGCGGGCAAAGATTGTCAGCCACTCGTTTGACGTGGAAGCATGGACCTCACCCCCAGCCTCGCTACGCTCGGCTTGCCCCCTCTCCATGCTGGAGAGGGGGCGGCGAGGCCCACGTCAGTAGGCCGAGCGGGGGTGAGGTAAACCAGGGCACTGTCTGCTGTGCCCCCGTAGGGGCGTATTGCAATACGCCCCTACGGGACCTTGCCTCGCTCGGTGTAAGCGGATCACTGGCAACCTTTGCAGCCCGCCGGTTCCGCCAACCCTGCTGAGCGGCGATCAGTCGCTAACGCTCACGCGGAAGAAGTACGTCGCTTCATAGCCCGTCCACGTTACGCGCACGGCCATGATGTACGAGCCAGGCTCCGGCGTG
>JAGPFT010000541.1 GCA_018056405.1 Anaerolineae bacterium | reverse complement strand
GTCATGATCATCGGCGTCCTGGGGCGCGACCCTGAGCTGCGCTATACCCCCAGCGGCCGGCCCGTCGCCAGTTTTAGCGTGGCGACCAGCCGTACCTGGACTTCGTCCGACGGCGACCGCCGCGAAGAGACCGAGTGGTTCAACGTCGTCGCCTGGGGCAACCTGGCGGAAATCTGCAAGACACACCTGGCAAAGGGGCAGCAGGTCTACGTCGAGGGCCGCCTGCAGACGCGCGGCTGGGAAGATGATCATGGCACGCGCCATTTCCGCACCGAGCTTGTCGCCAACGAGATGATCCTCCTGGGCGACCGGCATCCAGCCCAGGAGATACACGACGGCGAGCCGCCCGACGAAGAAGACAAAGACAGTTTCCCGTTCTAAAGCCGTGAATTCGCCGGCGTAGGGGCGCTGCGCTGCTGCACCCGGCAATTCATGGGTAGGTTGTAAGTGGAACTCAGCGGTGCGCCCTGCCGCGCACCATAGCAGAGATAAGCGAAATCAAGCGAGACAAGGAGATCTTCAGGTGGCCGACAGACGAAACCTGAATGACATTGAAGACGACGAGTCCCTCGATATGGAACAGGAAGAGGGATCATCGCGCGAGCGCGGCGCGCGCCATGGTCGCCGCCGCAAGGAAGATTACTTCCACGCCAGCAACACCGTGCCCAACTACAAAGATGTTGAGACGCTGCGCCGCTTCATCACCGAGCGGGCCAAGATTCGGCCTCGCCGCCAGACTGGCCTCACGTCGAAGAATCAACGCCTGCTCGCTCGCCAGATCAAGCGCGCGCGCCATCTGGCCCTGCTGCCTTTCACGGATGAGCAGACGCGCGGCTAGGAGCCTGGCGCGCGGGCAGCGCGCCTTGCCCCGCCCCGATCCCGGCTAGGAAAGCGCAGTGGCCTGGCGGCGCATTGTCCTCTGCGGCGCGCCAGGCTGCTCTCGCAGCCAGCGGCCTCACCTTGAGCGATTCGTCATTGCGAGGAGAATAGTCTTATATGGCTAAGAAAGGCACCACCGGCGGACCCCGCACGCGCCGTGTGACCCAGGCGGACCTCAAGCGCCGTCACGAGTACCGGTCGCGCGCCGAACGTGACCGGCTGTGGCAACGCCGTGTCCTCATCGTTACCGCAGTGCTCATTGGTCTCAGCGTTGTTGTGCTGATAGGCGCGCTGGTCTCCGAACACATCATCCGCCCCAGTCAGGCCATCTCCACAGTGAACGGTGAGGAGATCGCCACGCGCGACTTTGAAGAGCGCGTGCGGCTGATGCGCTGGCTGACAGCGGAGCAGATCCGCGAGTTCTACTTCCTCACCGGCGGCAACCTGGAGACCATCCAGCAGTACGCCAGCGAACAGATCAGCAATCTGCGCTACCCTCAGATCATGGGTAGCCAGGTGCTCGACGAGATGGAAGAAGAGTTGGTGATCAAGCAGGCCGCTGCGGCAATGGGCATCACCGTAGACGAGGCCGCAGTGGACGCCCAGGTTAATGAGTACATGGCCCAGACGTTGGGCCTCTCCCTGCCGTCCGACGAGACGCCGACCCCCACCACCGAGCCGACCATTACGCCGACGCCGCTCGTGTCGCCCACTCCCAGCAACACGCCGCGCCCAACCGAGACAGCCACGCCACTGCCCACTGCCACACCCGCCGAGGACGCAACGCCCGGCCCGACGGCTACGGCGACCGAGATTCCAACAGAGACGCCGATTCCTTCCCCAACAGCGACATGGGAACCATCGGTCATTGCCGCTACGGTGGAAAGCGCAGCCAATGATTTCTTCCAGGATGTGAAGAAAGCTGTTGACGCCGACCGCGATGCTGTGCGCCAGTTGTTCTACTACGACGCCCTGCGCATGGCTGTCCTGGAGGAACTGACCAAAGACCTCCCCACAGAGGAGCTACAGGTCAACGCGCGGCATATTCTGCTGGCGTTCAACCCCGACCTCCCGACGGGACAGACTCTACCTCCTACCGATGAGGAGAAAGCCGCAGCCCTGGCCCGCGCCGAAGAAGCTCTGGCAGCGCTGCAGGATGGCGAGCCGTTCGCGGACCTGGCCAAAGCCATCTCGGACGATAGCAGTGCGATGAGTGGCGGCGAGCTAGGTTGGTCCAGCCCGGATAGCTTCGTGTCTGCCTTCAAGGACGCGGTTCTGAACGCGACCATTGGCGAGGTGATCGGCCCCATCGAGACAGAATATGGCTACCATATCATCCAGGTGCATGCCCGCGAGGTCCGTCCACTGTCGGAGAGCGATCTGAACACCCGCCGCAACGAGACCTTCACCACGTGGCTGGACGAGCAGAAGGCCGCCGCTTCCATTAAGCGGCGCGACGACTGGCTGGATCGCATCCCCGACGACCCGTCGTACAACAGCCTGCTCGGCGACATCTTGCCGCTCAGTTGACACGCCCCCTAAGCTGCACTTTCCCGGCGGCACACGCAACTGGCGGGGTGCATTCGCTTTTTGGGGCAGTGATCTTGAGCCGCTGAGATGACGAGGGCGCGGAGGGGAAAGTCGGAAAAGCTCTGAGGCTTTCTCTGCGACCCCTGCGCGCTCTGTGAGGGACCGGTTGAGAAGCCCGCTGCGCGGGTGTACCTCACCCCTCAATCCCCTCTCCACACGCGGAGAGGGGACTGAGCCAGATACTTACTCCCCCTCTCCGTATATGGAGAGGGGGCCGGGGGGTGAG
>JAGPFT010000540.1 GCA_018056405.1 Anaerolineae bacterium | reverse complement strand
ACCTACCGCAACCGGCGGGCAGCGTTTGAGCGGATGCAGGAGCGGGCCATGCGCCTCGACCTGAGCTGGGAGCGCCCCGTGCGCCAGTATATCGCCCTGTACGAGGCGGCGTTGCAGGCTGCGCGGCAGGACGTGCCGCACCTGGCCGAGACCGGGCGCGGCAGGCCGCGCTGAGGGAGACAGCCTCACCCCCAGCCTCGCTACGCTCGGCTTGTCCCCTCTCCACCACGTGGAGAGGGGACTTCATAGCGGCCAGTCTCCCCCTCTCCACCACGTGGAGAGGGGGCCGGGGGGTGAGGCTAGACGCGAGATGTTCGCCTGTCTTCACATTCGCTCAACACCTATCTGCCCCTGAACCACGTAGTGGCAAGGGGGTGGTGGCGCGGCTGCCTGGCGCAGGCGGGGGGTGGTCGCTGAGAGGTCTGGCGAAGCATGGCTGGTGCCAAGCGTGCGATACCTCCTGATGGCAAGGTTCCTTTCTTCACCGCGGGAATGGGTCGGTTGTGGGAGAAGCTGAGACCGCTGGCCCGTGAGCAGCGCCATAAGCCCACCGCCGCTGAAGACGCTTTGTGGCAGAGACTGCGGAGCCGCCAGGTTGACGGGCTGAAGTTCTGTCGGCAGCACGCCATCGAGCGCTTCATCGTGGACTTCTACTGCTCAGAGGCTTGCCTGGTGATCGAAGTGGAAGGGCCGATCCACGAACGCACGCAGGAAGAGGATGCAATACGTCAGGAATACCTGGAAGCGCTTGGTTTGCGCGTTCTGCAATTCTCGAACGACGAGGTTCTGCAACATGCAGACCCAGTGATTCAGGCAATTCGAGACGCGCTACGCTCCGAATTCAGGCCAGTCTCCCCCTCTCCACCACGTGGAGAGGGGGCCGGGGGGTGAGGCTTTTACGCCTGGCGCGGGTGCGCTATACTGGCAGGTGGGCAGGCGAGTTCGCGCCCGCTGAAGCGGACTGCCTCTGAGCAGAGCGAGGTGCTATGACCGACAGACGCGCGCAGAGGGCTGAGGGGATTTCCACGCGGGAGCGATGGGCGTACCGCATTGCGTTCGCCGCGTTCGCCTTCTTCACGGCGTTCGGCGTGTACCTGCTCTGGCGTCCGACCGATTTCCTGTCCGACCTCTACGCTGTGCTGCTGCTGGTCACGCTCGGCCTGGGGGTGATCTCCGGGCTGATCGCGGTCTATTCCTCATAGTCGCCGGGCGGTGACGCGCAGCAGGACGGGCGTCCAGGGCAGCGACCCGTCTGGCTCAGTGGCGGCAGCGATTCGCTCGTGCGCGGCAGCGAGGAAGGCGGCACGCGCCCCGGTGTCCATGCCGTCGAGTTCGGCGCGGCGGTCGGGGCGGGCCAGCAGGAAGCGCAGGTAAGCGTCCGCCGACGGGATGCGCACCGTCACCGGCGCGGACTCCTCGGCGTGCTCCACGTCAAATCCGGCCTCAGCGAGCCATTCGCGGTAGTCCTCAGTATCTTGCAGCAAATCGCTCCACAGCGGCGGCAGGCTGCTCAGGGCGGCGCGCAGCGCAGCCAGGGCCGGCGGCGGTGAGTTGCTCGCGTAATGGGCCAACACGTCGCCGAGAGCCAGGTGCAGCGGGTCCGCCGGCCCCCATTCCTGGATAACCAGCCGTCCGCCTGGGATCAGGACGCGGCGTAGCGCCGGCAGGCTGCGCGTGGGCAGGGTGGCGTGTAGGGCGAAGGAAGCGGTCACGAGGGTGAACGCGCCGGCGACGAACGGGGGCCGCTCGATGTCCGCGCACACCAGGGCGATGCTGCCGGGCGCAAGCTGCCGGGCCAGAGTCAGCGCGTTCGGCGCGAAGTCCAGGGCGACCAGAAAGCGAACACGGGGCGCGATCAGCCGGGCGACGCCGCCGCTGCCGCTGCCCAGATCGAGGGCGCGGTCGGTAGGGCGCGGTGCGGCGTAGGCGGCGAAGCCGGCATGCAGCGGAGCCAGGGCGGGTGCAACATCCGCGTCGTGTTGGACGGCGGCGGCGAAGAGCGACCGCATCAGCGCCAGGCGGTTCACGCGCTGCGCTCCGGCGCGGCTTAGGGCCGCGTCCAGCCCGCCGAAGTCTCGGCGATCAGGTGATCCACGACGGCGTTCAGCGCTTCCTGAGGAGTTGCTCCCTTGTGCAGGGCGTGCTGGTAGACACGCACCTGGCGGTCGGCGCTGGTGCCGCGTTCCAGAATGGTGCGGATGTGGGCGATCTCGGCCCGCGAATTCAGGCCGTCCACCACATCGTCCACCAACGTCAGCAGTTCCTGGGCCAGGGAGCGCATGGGCACTTCTGCCGCGATGCCGAAGTCAATCAGCTTGCCGTCGAGGCCGTAGCGCACGGCCCGCCACTTGTTCTCCTCGATGAAGATGCCCCGGTAGATGCGCCACGACTGGTTCTGGTTGCGCAACTGGATCAGCTTGGCGGCCAATGCCTGGATCAGCGCAGCGATGGCCACAGCGTCGTCCACGAGTGTGCACATATCGCAGATACGCACTTCGAGGGTGCCCAGGGTGGGGTGCGGGCGCGCGTCCCACCAGATTCGGGTCGGGTCGCCGGCCTCGCTTGTGCTGCCGGTTGGCTTCACCGTGTCGGCGCGGCGGCTCAACGAGCCAACCTTGCCCATCAGCGTAACGTAGTGCTCGTACTCAGCATAGCCGGAGAAATGAGGCGGGATGCCGGAGCGGGGCATGTTCTCGAAGACC
>JAGPFT010000539.1 GCA_018056405.1 Anaerolineae bacterium | reverse complement strand
CTTGACGTGCGCCTCGTCCACCACGATCACCGACACCTTGAGCGGCACGCCCAACACCGCATACAGCGCCTCTTCGAGCGCCGCGCGTTTGTCGGGCACCTCGATCTTCTGCTTGAAGATGTCGCTGCGCACGCTGAGCACCAACTGGTCGCCGCGCACGTCACGCGGCGTGACGTGCTCCAGCAGCGCCGGTAACGAGGGATGGTGCGTGCGCGCGCTCTTCTGCACCTGCGCCCAGGCGTTCAGCACATCGGCCACGTGCACGCGCGGCGGGCCGCCAGCAGCAGGCACGGCAGGGGCGACAGCGGCAGCGGGCGGCAATGCGACCTCTCGCTCGTCAACGGGCGGCGGCAGATCGTCCTGCGTGCGCGGGCGCGGATGGGCAGCGGGGCGCGGCGCAGGCTCCGGCTCTTCTTCCACCACCGGCTTGAGGCTCTCCAGAAAGGCCAGTTCCAGCGGAAGCTGCGGCTGCCAGCCGGCGCGCCACTCGGCGACCGCCCCATTGAAGGCGTGGATGGCGGCGATCAGCGCCTTGCGCCCGACAGCCCCGGCCTGCTCGCGCAACACGGCGCGACGCTCCTCGGTCGCATCAATCAGCGTATCGCCGGCCATTTTGACCAGCAAGACCTGGCGCAAATGGGCGATCACCTGCTGACCAAGCTGACGGGGATCAGCGCCGCCGTCAACCGCCGCGTTGATCAAGTCCAGGCCGCGCGCCGCGTCGTTGGCGATCAGCGCGTCCACCAGCTCGACGATGTTCTGCCCGCTGGCCGTGCCCAGAATCTGCTCGGCCATGTCCAGCGAGATATGCGCGTCCGGGTCGGCGATGAGCTGGTCGAGCAGGCTGATGCTGTCGCGCACGCTGCCGGTGCCCTCGCGGGCGATCAGCGACAGCGCCGCCGGGTCAATCGAGACGCCTTCGGCGGCAGCGATCTCGGCCAGCCGCGCCGTCACCTCGGCCAGCGGCACGCGGCGAAACTCGAACACCTGGCAGCGGCTCTTGATCGTGGCCGGGACTTTGGCGATCTCGGTGGTCGCCAGCACGAAGATGGCGTGCGCCGGCGGCTCCTCCAGCGTCTTGAGCAGCGCGTCGAAGGCCGCGCCAGAGAAGCGGTGCACTTCATCTATAATATAGACCTTGTACTGGCCTTCGCCGGGCGAAAAGGCGATCTTGTCGCGCAGGTCGCGCACGTCGTCCACGCCGGTGTGCGACGCCGCGTCAATCTCGATCAAGTCCAGGTAGCGCCCCTCGTTGACGGCCAGGCAGTGAGCGCAGACATTACAGGGCCGCCGGTCGGGATCGCTGTCCAGGCAGTTGACCGCTTTGGCCAGCAGGCGCGCCGTCGAGGTCTTGCCTGTGCCGCGCGGGCCGCTGAACAGGTAGGCGTGGCGGACGCGCCCCTGACGCAGCGCGTTGCGCAGCGTGCGGGTAATATGATCCTGGCCGATAACGTCCTCAAACGTTGCGGGCCGCCATTTGAGATAAAGCGCCTGTGCGGGCACGCTTGAACCTCCCTGGTCGGTGTGCGAGCCTAGTGTAGCAGGCGGCTCCGACGGTGCGCAAATCTTTAACCAGATTCGGTCTGGGCCTGGTATAATGAAGTTGAGTGAAGGTCGGGCAAGCTACCGCACACTTCCCTGAAGACGACTATGCGCGGCAAGCGTAGGTGTTAAGGAGCAAGCAATGGGCAACGTAGGTACGACTGAGCTGATCCTGATCCTGGCCGTGGTGATCTTGCTGTTTGGCGTGGGGCGCGTGTCGCGCATCGGTGGGGAGATGGGATCGGCTATCCGCGAGTTCCGCAAGGGTTTGCGCGGCGACGACGAGGACACGAAAGACGAGGCCAAGCAGTCCTGACGCCTCGCTCCGCCAGCCGCACATTCTCCGCTCGTAGGGGCGTATCGCATACGCTCTACGCACGCCTCACCGCCCTGGGCGCGTGAGGCCCTGTCCGCAGCAGCAGCTTACCTCGAAAGAGAGGGGCGTATGCGCGACGCTCTGCGCACGCCTCACCCCCTCAATCCCCCTCTCCAGCCGAGCTAGAGAGGGGGACTTTGATCGCCGGCACGGTGCTTTCCCCCTCCCTGGCTTTGCCGGGGAGAGGGTCAGGGGAAGGGGCGGCCTCTCTGACATCATCACTGGCCCCCCTATCTGCTGTTCAACCCCCTGGTTGGAGCGTCGCTTCCTGAAAGAGCGGGGCTGTTTCGCCCACGCGAAAAGTCGCCTGCACCTGCCCCGCTGCATCGGCCAGCGTCACCGTGTCCCCCTCGCGCCAGGCGGGTGCTTCGCGCGCCCAGAAGAGCGCGGCGGGGGTGTTCTGCCCCTGGCGCGAATAGACGTGCACCAGGCTGCCCTGTTGCAGCCGGAACTCCGGGAAGAGATAGGTGTCGCCGCGCTCGTTGCTCAGCGTCCAGTCTTGCAGGTTGATGACGTTGCCCACGTTGCGAATCTCGACCACTTCGTTGGTGACGCTGCCCCACCCCGTCACGTTGGCGATGACTATCTGCGCATTGATGGCGGTCGGCGGCAGCGTGACCGTCGGCGCGATCTGCGTCAGCGAGAAGGGCGTGTTGGTCGGCGAGGGCACGGGCGTCGGCGTGATCAGCGCCGCGCAGCCCGGCACGGGGATGATCAGCTCCTGACCAATCTGCAGGTTGGTCACGTCGTCTTCGGTCATATCGTTGGCGAGCAGAATATCGCCAGCAAAA
>JAGPFT010000538.1 GCA_018056405.1 Anaerolineae bacterium | reverse complement strand
CCCTCTCCACACGCGGAGAGGGGACTGAGCCAGATACTTACTCCCCCTCTCCGTATATGGAGAGGGGGCCGGGGGGTGAGGTCTGCAACCGATCTCTGCACCTGCCCCCAAATCCGAATGCACCCCACCAAAGCGGGGTGCGTGCAAAACCTGTCAGGCAACAGGGTCGCGCTCCTTAGCCTCACCCCTGCTCGGCGCTGGCGCGCCTCGCCGCCCCCTCTCCACGTCGTGGAGAAGGGGCAAGCCGGGCGGGGCGAGGCTGGGGGTGAGGCTACTGCCAGCGTCACACGTATCACTGACAACCTTTGTACACACCCCCAAAACGCGATTGTTCTTTGTCCGCATCCCCAGCCCTGCATAGGCTGGGAGAGAGTCTCGGCGGTGACACCTTGATGTTTTCGTCGCCGTAGAAAAGTTAAGGTTTCGTGAATAAAACATAAACCCGATCACAACTGTGATACTCTTAGAATACGCCGCTTCTATGTCACAGCGGGCCGGACACAGCAGCGGCTTGCTCTGTCTGTAGTTGGCGGGCCTGACTCGCGCCAGAACAGGACTTATGCCAGATACTGATACCATCACCCCAGGATATTTCGACTGCCAGCTTGAGGTTCTGCAAGCGCGCATCCGCACGCTGGAGGATGCCGCCGTCCAGAACAGGCAGCTTCTGCAGGCGTTGGACGAGAGCGAACAGCGTTATTCGGTCCTCTTCAACCAGGCATTTGACGCCATCATTCTGGAAGACGAGCACGAGCGTATTCTCGACGCCAACCCTGCCGCCTGCCGCATGTTGGGCTACACCCGCGATGAGCTATGTGCCATGAACACGGCGCAATTGGAGGCGGAACAGCCCAATGCCCGCCTGCCCAACCCCGTCTATCGCCAGGCGCTGGAAGGGCAACGCGAAGGCGCTCGCCTGTCCCTCACGTTGGCCCGTCGTGACGGCACGACTTTCCCCGCCGACGTGACTATTACCCCGCTCGAGCTGCGGCAAGGGCTGGTCTTCCTGGACCTCCTGCGCGACATGAGCGAGCGCCAGCAGGCAGCGCAGGCGTTGGCCAACGAGCGCAACCTGTTGCGCGCGCTGATTGACCTGGTGCCCGACTACCTCTACCTCAAAGACCGCGACGGACGCTACCAGTTGGTGAACAGCGCCGCAGCGAAGTTCCTGGGCGTCTCTTCGGACACAGGCATTCTGGGCAAAATGCCCGCCGACCTTTTCGTGCCGGATCAGGCCGACGCCATCAGCGCCGCCGACCGCGCGGTGCTGGAATCCGGTGAGCTGTTTCTCCAGGTCGAGCAGGAAGTTAGGGACCAGCAGGGGAACATGCGCACCCTGCGGATGAACAAGGTGCCCCTGCGCGACAGCCAGGGGGCGGTTGTCGGCCTGGTCGGCATTACCCACGACATCACCGAGCACAAGCGCACTGAAGAAGCGTTGAAGCACTACGCCGCGCGGCTCAATGTGCTGCATCTCCTTGACCAGGGGGTGCTATCCGGGCAGCCCGCCGAGGAGATCGCCGCCGGCGCGTTGGCCGGCTTCTGCGAGTTGGTGCCCTGCCACAGCGCGGGCGTGGTGCTGTTCGACGCCAGCAAGGACGACGCGCTGATCGTCCTCGCCAGCGACTACGGCGAGACTATCGCCAACGCCGGCGAGCACATCGCGCTGGGGCAATTCAGCGTGCCAGAGAACGTCTACGCCCTGCGCCAGGCGATCATCCCCGATCTCGCCGAGGTGAGCGCGCCCAGCGCGCTTCAGGCGCGGCTGGCCCAGCAGGGCGTGCGCGCCTACCTGAGCGCGCCGCTGGTGGTCGAGGGTCACTTGCTGGGCGAGCTGGCTCTGGGCGCGTTGGAGCCGGGGGCATTTGGCGTGGCGCACCGCGTCATTGCCACCCAGTTGGCCGACCAGATCGCCATCGCCATGTCGCACGCCCGGCTCAGCGCCCAGGTTCAGCGCCACAACGAAGAGCTTCAGCAGCGCGTCGCTGAGCGCACCCAGGAACTGGATCGCACGCGCAGCCGCGTCGAGGCTATTCTCAATAACAGCAGCGATGCCATCATCCTCAGCCGTGCCGACGGCAGCATCTCGCAGACCAACCTCACCTTCGACCAGCTTTTTGGCTACCTGCCCGATGAGCTATTCCACCACCCCCTGACGGCGGTCGCCCACCCGGACTCGGCGGCGCGCTTCGCGGAGGCCATCGAACAGGTTGCCCTTCAAGGGACCGTGCAGCGGCTGGAGATTCTGGCTCAGCACAAAGATGGCATGACCTTCGATGCCGAGGTCGCGCTGTCGCTCATCCCGGCGGGGACTGAGCGGCACAGCGGCATCGTCTGTCACCTGCGCGACATCACCGAGCGCAAGCGCGCCGAAGAGGAACTGCGCCGGGCGCTGGAAAAAGAGCGCGAGCTGAGTGAGCTAAAGACGCGCTTCGTCTCTATGGCCTCGCACGAGTTTCGCACGCCGCTGACGACCATTGTCTCGTCCACTGAGATTCTGGAGCACTACTTCGACCGCCTGCAACCCGCCCAGCGGGAGAAGCATTTCCGGCACATTGAGATCGCCTCGCGGCATATGACCCAACTGCTGGACGACGTGCTCTTGCTGGGGCGGGTCGAGGCTGAGCAGCTTCCCTTCAAGCCCGTTCGCTTCAATCTGGCCGCGCTGGCCGCTGAAGTGCTGGAACAGGTCCAACTGAGCGCCCCACCGG
>JAGPFT010000537.1 GCA_018056405.1 Anaerolineae bacterium | reverse complement strand
TGAGCAGCCTGGGCAAGCTCGACTTGCTGCTGGAAGTGCAGCCGCCCAAAAACTGGAAGGCGGCGCGCGACGGCGGCCCGCGCAAGATCGTGCGCGAAGACCTGCGCCTGGCCGCTGAGGAGGAATGACATGGCAGCCCAACCACACAGCAACGGGTATCTGGTGGGGTCGAACCTGGAGCGCGTGCTGCACGCCGGCTATTTCGCCGTCACCGCCGAGTTGGGGCCGCCGCAGAGCGCCGACGCGGAGGTGATCCGCAAGAAGGCTGCCCTGCTGAAGGGCTGCTGCGACGCGGTCAACATCACCGACAACCAGACAGCCATCGTACGCATGTCGAGCATCGGCGCGGGGGCTATCCTCGTGCAGGAAGGGCTGGAGCCGGTCATTCAGATGACCTGCCGCGACCGCAATCGCCTGGCCATCCAGAGCGATCTGCTGGGCGCTTACGCGCTGGGGATGCGCAATCTGCTCTGTCTGTCTGGCGATCACCAGAGCTTCGGCAACCATCCCACGGCCAAGAACGTGTTCGATATGGACTCGATCCAGTTGGTGCAGATGGTGGCAACCATGCGCGATGCCAGAGTCTTTCAGTGTGGCGATGCGTTCAAGGGGCAGGAGCCACGCTTCTTCGTCGGCGCGGCGGCAGCGCCCTTCGCCGACCCGATTGAGTTTCGCCCGCTGCGCCTCGCTAAGAAGGTCAGGGCAGGGGCGAACTTCATCCAGACGCAGTTGATCTACGACATCCCGGCCTTCAAGACGTTCATGGAGAAGGTGCGCACGCTCGGCCTACACGAGCAGACGTCCATTCTGGCCGGCGTCGGCCCGCTGAAAAGCCCGGCGATGGCCCGCTACATGAAGGAGAGCGTGCCCGGCCTGTGGGTGCCCGACGAGTTCATCGCGCGCATAGAAGCGGCGGGCGCGCCCTGGGCGGATATTCCCAAAGATCAGTTGAGCAAAGAAGACAAGAAGGCGCGTGCCGACGCCTGGAAGCAGGAGGGCATCCGCATCTGCATCGAGCTGATCCAGCAGATTCGCGAGATCGAGGGCGTGGCCGGCGTGCACATCATGGCCATCGAATGGGAGGAAGCAGTGCGCCCCATTGTCGAGGGGGCAGGGCTGCTGCCGCGCCCCAGCGTGTCTGCGCCGACTGCTCAGGAGGCCAGCCATGACTGAGACTCCGACCAGCGCTGCGCCCGCGCCGTTCAGCGCGGAACTGGCCCGCCGCGTCCAGCAAGAGACTGGGCAAAACGTGTATCTATGTTACCAGTGCGTCAAGTGCACGAGTGGCTGCCCGGTGGCCGAGTTCTTCGACTGGCAGCCCAACCAGATCATGCGCGCGCTGCAACTGGGCCAGGACGACATCGCCCTGGGCGCGCAGACGCCCTGGCTGTGCGCCGCCTGCCAGACGTGCACCACGCGCTGTCCCCAGGGGCTGGACATCGCCGCGATCATGGAGTTCCTGACCCGTGAGGCCCGCGCCCGCAACATCGCCCCGCCGGTGCCGGAGGTGTCCATCTTCAATGAGGCGTTCCTGCGCGAGGTGCGGCTGTGGGGTCGCGCCTACGAGCTGGGGCTGATGGCCGAGATGAAGCTGCGCACCCGCAACCTGACCGACGACTTAGACCTGGGCGTGAAAATGATGCGCAAGCGCAAGCTGGCCTTTCTGCCCAAGCGGGTTCGCCCGCCGCACAAGGCCAAGCCCGTCGCGGCGCCACCCAACGCCGTCGGCTACTACCCTGGCTGCTCGCTGCATTCCACCGCGCGCGAGTACGATGTCTCCACGCAGGCAGTGTGCCAGGCGCTGAACTTGCCCCTGGTCGAGCCGCACGGCTGGGTTTGCTGTGGTAGCTCCGCCGCGCACCGCGCCGACACCGATGCTGCGTTGCGCCTGCCGCTGGAAAACCTGGCGCTGATCGAGCAGAGCGGCCTGCGCGAAGTGACCATGCCCTGCGCTGCCTGTTTCAACCGGCACAAAGCGGCGCAGTTTGAGATGCGCCACGACGCCCAGCGCAAGGCCGAGATGGATAGGGCGCTCGGTTATAGCTACCAGGACACGGTGCAGGTCAGCACGCTGGTCGAGGCGATTATGCAGCACGTCGGGGCCGAGGCAGTGCGCGCCAGGGTGCAGCGTCCGCTGGCTGGGCTGCGCGTGGTATGCTACTATGGCTGCCTGCTCACCCGCCCGCCGGAAGTGACCGAAGCGCCGCATCCTGAGAATCCGACTGATATGGACGCCCTGCTCGCTGCGCTCGGCGCGGAGGTAGTGGACTGGTCGTACAAGACCACCTGCTGTGGGGCGGCCCATTCGCTGACGCGCCCGGACATCGTGCTCAAGTTGAGCAGCGATCTGATCGCCCACGCCCGCGAAGCCGGTGCCGACGCCATCGCCGTTTCGTGCCCCCTATGCCACACCAACCTGGATGCGCGCCAGTTCCAGATGGGCCTGGACGACGCGATGCCCGTGCTGTACTTCACCCAACTGATGGCGCTGGCCTTCGGACTGCCGGAGAAAGCCGCCGCCCTGCATAAGAATCTAGTCGATCCGCGACCGCTGCTGAAAGAAAAAGGACTGCTCGACCTTTACCACGCCGGCCCCCCGCCAGGCGCGCCCGTCTAGCCTGCCGGGGGGACCCAGAGGCCCGCAAGCGCCGCCCGCTTCTGCTGCTCGACCAGTTTTGCACGGAGGTCCGGCAGTGGTACCTGTGGATCTCTTCGACAC
>JAGPFT010000042.1 GCA_018056405.1 Anaerolineae bacterium | reverse complement strand
TCGCGGGCGAAGAAGACGCCCCCGCCCGGCCCGCGCCTCACGCCTCCGCCGCCCACCGATGAGCCGGACACCGGCCACAAATAAGAGACCGTTTGAGAAGAAGGACAACCCCACCCTAAATCCCTCCCCGCCAGCAGGGAGGGACTTGAGCTTGCTCCCCCTTTCTCCGCTTGCGGGGAAAGGGGGCCGAGGGGATAGGGGTTAGAAAGACTTCTCAAACGGTCTCTAAAGGGCCGTTCGCACGGCCCCCGGCGGTTGTCAGTATGGAAGTGGGTGTCTAGATGAAGAAAGACAACACAACCAGCACGGCTATGAACGTCGCGGCCAGCATCCCCATGTTCTTCAGGTCGGATGCCACGTAGGCGTACTCGCGGCGCAGGTCAACCGGGCCGCGCGCCTTGCTCGCCGGAACCGCGCGAACGATGGGTTGGGGTGCGGCCTGAGCCTCGGCGTGCGGCGCAGGCTGCTCCGGCAATTCGCCGCTGCGCTGCAATTCGCGGCGAGCGCGTTCCAGGGTCTCGCTCGGCAGGTTGGGTCTGCGGATTTTCTTAGCCATCGGTGTTGTCAGGTCTCCTCACAGGAAAGTCTCATCTTGCCGCGCCCAAGTGTACCACATCCTGGCGCTAACGTCCGCTGCTAACCAGCCTGCCGAAGACGATCATGCGGTGCGTATCCACGCGGTAGGGATGACAGGTGATCAGGGTGACGACGGGGGTGCTGCCCGGTTCCAGCACCCAGACATCGTTCGGCCCGACGATCTGCTTGTCGAAGACAACGTAAGTGTACCAGCGCCCGTCGTTGGCCTGCACGCGAATCTCGTCGCCCGCTTCCAGGTACTGGATGTCGCGGAAGATTTCGCCGTAAATGTCATTGTGCGCCGTGAGGACCATATTGGCGTTCTCGCCGGGGTTGGCGCTGCCCAGGTAGTGCCCGACGCCCTTGACCAGGTTGTACCAGTCGTCGCCGCCGTAGATCGAGGCGTCCACCTGCACCTGCAGCGTGTTAATGACGATGCGCACCGGGCTGCTGGCCTGCGGCGTGAAGCGCTCGGCCTGTGGCGCGACCAGTTGGGCCATGGCCACCGGGCGGATGCTGGCTGGCAGCTCGTCCAGGTTAAAGGCACCCTCGCCGCCGGTCACGTCCGGCGAATAGTGGCCGCCGGGTAGCACGTAGTCGGCCAGCCGGACGCTCAGTTCCGGCAGAGGCGTCGGCGTGGCGCGCATGGCGTCGGCCTCGCGCTGAATGTCCGCCGACTTCTGCTCCAGCGCCTCGATCCGGTCGTTCTCGACGACCAGCAGGTACGCGCCAATTGCCAACACGGTGATCACGCCGATCACCGCCACGACCTCAATGGCCAGCAGCAACTTGTCCCAGGCAGCGCGACGGCGTGAGACCTGACGCGCGGGCGCGCCTGTCGCAGCGGGAACCGCCGCTGGTTCTGAGGCAGGCGGCGGACGGCGCGGGGCCGCACGCTCCTCTTCTAGCTCGTCCTCGAAGCGCGGCACGTCGTCGGTGATGTCGTAAGTGACCGGCGGCTCCAACGGCGGGAGGTCTTCCGCCGCTTCGTGCTGTTGGGGGGGCGGCGCAGGCGGTTCTGGCGGCGCGTCGAGGGGAGCAACCAGCGTCGCCACGCGGCGGCCCTGTGCTTGCAGGCGTTGCAAGCGTTCCTGGCGCGCCTCGCGCTTGCGGATGGCGAGGATGCGCTCCAGTTCTTCGATAGACAGATCGTCAACGGCTCGCTTGTCGCGCATCCCGCTAATCCTGAGTCCCCTGGCTGGCAGTGTTGAACCTGCGCCCCAGAGTATAGCACGACTCGGCGCGGCTAACGCCGCTTGCCGGCGACGGCGAAGACCTCGCGCTCGAAGAACCAGCGGAAGGGCGGCCAGCGGAACAGGACATAGCGCAGCACGGCCAGCACGACGAATTCCTGGCGGTGCTGAGGCGGGGAATCCAGCCACACGCGCCCGGCGAACCCGGCCTGGCGCAGCGTCCGGCGCAGGCTGAGCAGCGACTGCTCGTTGACGTGCACGTCGCGGTTGTGCTCGACGAGGAACTGGCGCGGGTCGGCGGGGTAAGCCGCGCCCTGCCCGATCAGCCGCCGGAAGAGGCGCACGACCGGGTAGGCGTAGCGGTCGTACCAGGCGTTGGGCGCAGTGTGGATAATCAGCATCCCATCCTCTTTGAGGACGCGATGCGCTTCGAGCAGAGCTGTATGCAGTTCCCAGGGGTGCAGATGCTCCACGATGTCGAACATCAGCACGCGGTCGAAGGCGCGCGCCGGGTACGGGAAGCGCTTGGCGTCGGCCTGGGCCAGCCCCATCTTACCGGGCGCGTCGCCGGCGTCGCGGGCGATCACGCCGCGCGCCAGCTTGATCGCGGCGCGCGCGTAGTCGAAGCCGTAAGCGTCCGCGCCCAGCCGCGCGCAGTGGTGCACGATCTCGCCGCGCCCGCAGGCCACGTCGAGCACCGTCATGCCCGGCGCAACCGCCGCCAGGGCGAAGGCCGCTTCCAGCCGCCGCGAGAGATTCTCGCCGTCGCTGGCCAGGAAGTCTTCATAGCCTTCGCAGGCTGTCAGGAAGTATTCTTCGGTGTAGCGCTCTGGCGCGATGGGGGCCGGACGCTGGTCGGTCAAGGGGCCAATCCTCGGTCGGTGGGCTGCTCCGCCGCGATTATACAAAGCGCGGGGGGCGCGTGCCATTGTCTCTGCTGTGAGCGGGTATGATGAGTTCAGTGGCCTGCTTGCAAGATTGGGCCTGCATGGCCCTGGAGAGTGCCACGGACATCTCACCTCTCAGTGCCATTCCGTGCCCATCGGCGAACACGCCGCCTTACGACGGTGACGAAGCGCTCGGCCCACAGCAAGTAGAGGATCAGGGTGAGTGCTGTCACCATACTGAGCCAGATTGCCATGATGACTGACCATAGCCGGAACCTCAATACGATTTCCAGTCTTCTCCCGCCGACCTGCACCACAGCGCTCATCACCGTATCCGCCGATGCGACAGGAACGAGTCCATAATCCTGTCCAGCACGCACGGCAGTCAAGTCCAGTCCCTGGACAACAGCGACATTCGGTTCGCTTTCCGTGCGCACTGGGAGTTGACCGCCGGGCTGTGTCAGGAACTGCCCAGCCTGTGTGTCTGCTGCCAGATCCCTCTGAACCTGTCTCGACAGCGTCTCTCTCGCCCACTCGCGCATTCCGCGCCAGACGGCGGACACGATATGCTCAGCGCGCAGCAGGTATAAGACGCATGCCAGCGCTGTTGCTACGCTGAGCCATCCCGCGAAAATGAACGTCTTTGGCCGAAACTCAAATGCGATCTCGTGTGTCTCGTCGCCTGCCGGCAGTATGACGCCAATCATCCCCCCCACAGACTCGACCGGTACCGCCTTGCCATCCACGTAGGCGTGCCATCCCGGATAAGCCAGTTCGTGGACGACAACAACTGTGGACTCCTCCGGATCGGCATCTGCCCGGACAGAAATCCGGTCGTTGGTTCGTTTCAGCAGATGAATCGGTCGGGTATGTTCCACTCTGAGATCCGCCTCGGCCTGGCGGTGTGGCACAGAAAACGTGTAGTCGAAAGCACCGGCCCTGCGGAAAAGACAGCCGAATCCGTTATTGAACGCGTCCGGACTGGCTTCAACCTCCTGGTATCCGTTCTCAACCAGAAAGGGTAGTACATCTGGCGACCAGACCATTGCGTATTCTGGAAGTGCGCGGGTCAGATCGGTCTGGCTCACGGTAAAAGGCAGGGGGAGGGCATGGTAGGCGACCTCAATGTTGAAGATGCGGACCTTGTTCTCCAGGAATGGCTGGACCGTGTCATAGTCAAAGCGCCAAACCGTCAGAGGTGCGTCGGGTTCCTGCTCTCGCAGCCACGTCAGGCAAACCGCATCCCTGTAGTTGCGTTGTTCTACTGTGCCATAGCGGCCCCACTGGCCCAACACCTCATCAGCGGCTTTGGCAGACAGATATAGCAGAGCCGCAACCAGCAGTACCTGTGAACCGCGCAGCAGGAGCCGACCGCTCCGCAGGCGGGGCCAGTCAACATAGAGGATGGCATGAAGGATGCTATCGGCGCGCGATGCTGCCAGCACCGCAATCCAAAATGCGCCGACTGCCAGTGCGCGCCCCACAAAGCGCCACTCCCGAAGCAGTTCCACTCGGCTGTAGAGCCATTCTGTGATGCTGAACCCCCCCGCTCCCCATATTGTCATTGCTGCGATCAGGACGGCGCCGACCAGCCACACTCGCCACATCTGAGGCTGGAATGGATGTGAGAACAAGGGAGGGAGAAAGGGGGGCACGATGAGGAAGAGAAACAACAAGAACCAACCAGGGATCGCGAAGTGATAGTAAGCTTGGGGACGTTCTTGTTCACTGTGTTCGATGCGGTCAAAAGCGTCCGCGTCATAGTAGAGCGGCAGCACCTTCTCTAGAGCAATGCCACGTCCCGCACCGACCTCGTCTGGATGATCGATCTGCGCACGCTGCTGCCACATCGGAAACAACGTGGCCGCTGATAGACAGACTGCGATAAATGCACTGAGCGCCAGCCGCCTCCAGGCTTCTGCGTCGATCAACTTGCCCCCGACACAGACAGTGAAACCCAGCATGACAACCGCAACCGAGACCAGTGTCGGTAGTGTGTACCAGAGGTTGCCCGCCCAGAACAGCAGGGTGATCATCACGGCCGTGAGGACAGCGGGCCAGCGCTTGTGGGGATAACGCACGATGGCAAGAGTACCCGCGATGATCCAGGGCATGTAGGCTTGACTAACCGAGAGTTGGAAGAAACCTCCTGCCAACGCCGAATAGTTGTATCCTTTGCCGACAAGCAGTACTCCCAGCAAGACGCGCCCCAGTGTACCTAGCCCCAGCACGAATCCCAGCATCCACCCGCCCACTCCAGCAAAGACCGCATAGAACACCATAGAAAACTTGAGTCCGTTGGGAACGCCCCACAGCAACACAGGGCCCGAGCTGAGAGGGTTCAATACAAAAGCGAAAGGGCTGGTGATCAGGGGTTCGCCGTTCTCTAACCAGGGCTGCCAGAGCGAAATATAGCCGTCTTCGCGCAGGTTCAGAAAAGCCTGTGTCGCAGAGCTCGTCAGGTATTCCAGTTCCTTGCCATGTATGCGCACTTCAGGGTCGGTGTTGCGAAATTCCCACGTGACCTGCCAAGCTACAGACACCACGATAACCAGTTCAGCGAGCCACGCAGCATAACGGGCCGGGCGATTACGGATTCGCCACACGCGCGGGCGCTGGGCCCTGGATCTTCGCTGAAAGCGGAACAGATACTCAGCGATCTGCCGAGACTTTCTGCGGAGGGGGCGAGAGGCTAACGTGATCTTGACTGCTGCGGCGAGCCATACAATCCCGGTCAGCAGCACAGCCTCGTTGTAGAATCCGAACACCACGAGTCCAGCCAGGATCGCATATGTGAGCAGAAAGCTGATAGGGCGCAGGGTAGGGAGAGGGTATCGTGTCCGCGTCTTCAGTTGGTGCGCGATGCGCCAGAAGCCTGCGCGGCCTTGTTCATGACCTGATTTCATACCCCTCACTGCTCGTCGTGGTGGTAGAGTGTCTTGAGCACCACACTCTGGATCGTGCGCAATCGCTGGCTGATCACCTCGGCGATGCGGCGCATGATCGTGAAGCCCAGCTCGCGATTCTCCTCCAGCAGGCGGTTGAAAGCGGAACCATCGAAGGCCAGCAGATGACTATCCTCCTGACAGATGGCGGAGGCAGTGTAGTAATTGGGCGGCATGAAGCCCGACCAGCCCACCAATTGCCCGAACGTGCTCAGTGAGACGATGGTCAGCGGGTGGGTGAGCGCGGTCGGCTGCACCTGCACATTCACCTTGCCGCTGAGCAGGATGTACAGGCGGCTGGCCTCTTCGCCCTCGCGGAAGAGCGCATCTCCCGCCGCACAGGTGACTTCGTGGGCCAGGGCCGCGAACCGCGCGAGATAATCGTCCGGCAAATCGGCGAAGAGAGGACTTTGGGCGAGCAGTTGAGGGGTGATCATGGGGCATCTCCTGGCATTGTTCTGCTCACGGTGGCCATGAGAGGGCCGCCTGCTACGCTATGCTCGCAGCATAGCATAAGCTACCGCGACGGAAAAGTGGGCGTGTGGGCAAGGACATTTGAACCGCTGAGACGCAGAAGTCTACCTCACCCCCAGCCTCGCCCCGCTCGGCTTGTCCCCTCTCCGTTGATGGAAAGGGGGAGGCGAGGCGCGCCAGCGCCAAGTGGGGGTGAGGTAGACCCTACAGAAGTCCTTTACTACTTTCTCTCTGCGCGCTCTGCGTCTCAGCGGTGATTCTTTGCCCTCAATCCCCCCACGCTCAGCAGGGAACAGCGCAGCTACCCGCGCAGCCGCCGGCGCAGCAGGTCGCCCAGCCAGCGCCACTCGTCCAGGCGCAGCCACGACGCGAACGCGCCGAAAGCTACCACGCCGATCCCCCCCGCGACAAGCACAAGGATCGCCCGTCCCAGCACGTTGTCCGGCAGCCCGGCGCTCAGCAGGGCCAGCGCCACCCAGGTCAGCGCGCCCATGCCCGCCGCGGCCAACGCTGCCCGTCCGATAGTTGCCCCCAGGCGTTGCCCCTGGTAGCCGCCCATGCCCCGCCCTAGCAGATAAGCCGATACCCCTGTGTGGATCAGGTGCTTGACCGAATCGGCGATCATCAGCGCAAAGAACGAGTACCAGGGCAGCAGGCCGAGCGCCACCACCATGTAGGCGACCAGGCTGATTAGCCCGACGAGGGCAGGGGTGAGCGTATTTTGCCGCGCGTAGAAGGCGAAAACCAACAGCAAATCTACGGCGGCGAAAGGCAGCCCCAGCAGGTACAGGCGCAGCGCCAGCGTCGTGGTCGCCGTGTCCACTGCGTCGAACTTGCCGTGCTGGAAGATCAAAGCGACAACCGGCTCGGCCAGCACAAACAGACCCACTGTCGCCGGGATAATCAGCACAATGGCCAGGCGCAACCCCTGGCCCAGCGTCGTCTTGAACTGGCGCAGCCCCCCATCGGCGCGGTCAGCGGCCTGGCGCGAGAGCGTGGGCAGAATGGCGACCGAAATCGCCAGCGCGACCAAGCCCTGGGGGAACTGGATCAGCGTCGTCGCCCAGGTCATGTAGGAGATGCTGCCCTCGCCCGTGCTCGATGCCAGGTTGTAGGAGAAGGGGCGGTTGACCAGCACATCTAGCGCCAGCGAGGCCATCACTGGCAGGTAGAGCAGGCCGATGCGCCGCACGCCAGGGTGCTCCAACGCCCCGCGCACGCGCACGCGCAGAGGGGCATCGCGCAGGCCGGGCGCTTGCAGCGCAAGCTGCACCCCCGCGCCGACCAGCCAGCCGACCGCCGCCGCCGTGATCCCCAATTGGCTGTAGAGCAGCACCGTCACCAGCAGGATCGTGCCGTTGAAGACGGTCGAGGCGAAGGCGGGCCAGGTGAAGCGGCGCAGCGCGTAGAGCAGCCCCGACAGCACGGCGAACAGGCTGAGGAACATCAGCGCCGGGGCGGTGACGCGCAACAAATCGGTCGCCTGGGCGATCACTTCCGGCGAGGCCTCGCTGCTGGCGACGACGCCGATCACCTGCGGCGCGAGCAGCTCCAGCACCAGGACGAGGGCGCTCAGCGTGACCACGACGATGCCCAGCAGCGCGCTGACCAGTGCCCATAGGTCGCGCCGGTCGCCTTCCTCGGCGGCGTACTCGCTGAGCACGGGCACCAGCGCCGAGTTGACATGCCCGCCGATGAGCAGGTCGTACAGGCTGCGCGGGACGATGATCGCCAGGTTGAAAGCGTCCACCGCCGCACCCGCGCCGAAGAGCGTCGAGAGCATTGTTTCGCGGGCCAGCCCCAGCACACGGCTGGCGATGTTGCCCAGGGCGATCACGCCGGTCGCGCGGGCCATGCTCTCCGGCGGCGCGCCATCGGCGGCCTGGGCGGAAGCATCAAGAGGAGCAGTGTCGCTGAGGGTGGCACTCATGCTGTGTCCTGGCGGGTTCCTGCGGGGCGCACTGGCCTCGGACCGGCGTTGACTTTACCGGACTCGCGCCCAACGCGCTACAACGCCCACCATTTGGGTGCGTGCAAAGGTTGTCAATGCCTCGCTTGACGCCGAGCGAGATGAAGTCCCCTAGGGGCGTATTGCAATACGCCCCCACTTTCCGTGCCGGGGCTGTTCGCTATAATTGCCCCACCAGGCCACAGGCGGCACACGCTGAGGAGGGCATTATGGCCGGCGGCAGATGGGGCCGCGCGCTGGCAGTCACGCTGTTCTTCGCGCTGATAACGGGGATCGCCATCGCGCCGCTGAGCGTCACCCTCAACTCGCGCGTTCCCATCGCAGCGCCGGATTGGGGACGCCCCCTGGATTACTACCACTTCCACTGGAACCTGTGGTGGCTGCGCCACGCCGTACAGACCGGACAGAGCATCTGGTACACGGACATGGCCCTGGCCCCCTTCACCCATAACCTGAGCTACCACTCGCTCGCTGCTTCCATGCTGCCCTTCTACGTCGTGCTGGAGCCTCTCATGGGCCACCTGCGCGCCGCTAACGCGATCATCTGGATCAACATGGCGCTGGCCGGCGTGCTGATGGCCGCCTACCTGCGCTGGCGTGGCATCGGCTGGGGCGTGGCACTGGTCGGAGGCTCAGCGCTGAGTCTGTCGCCCTACATGCTCGACCGCGCTGCCAGTGGGCACTACAACCTGCTCACCGTCTGGTGGATGCCCCTCGTCCTTTTCACCTGGGAGCAGACCGCGCGGACGCGCCGCATCCGTTGGGCCGTCCTGACCGGGCTGGTGCTGTGGGGCATGTGGTTCACCGACACGGTGAACGCCCTGTGGGGTGGGCTGCTGCTTGGCCCGCTGGCACTGGTCGCGCTGTGGCGCGGGCCAGACCGGCGCGCCCGCCTGCAACTGGTCGCCCGGGGGGCGCTGGCTCTGCTGGTCACGCTGGGCCTGTCCTGGTGGTTCGGGCCGCTGCGCCCGACGCTCGACTTCGAGACGGAGCAACTGCCCCCCGCCGACCTGTACACGTTGCGCTTTTACTCGCTCGCGCCCGAATCGCTGCTGCGGCCCCACCTGGGCCGCGCTCAGCAAGTTGGCGGCGAGCACGACGAGACGCTCGGCCTGACGCTGGTCGTGCTGACCGCCGTCGCGCTGTTCATTCGCGTCCGTGAGCGCGAGCGCTGGGTCTGGCTCGTGCTGGCGCTCCCTCCGCTGATCCTGGCCATGGGGCCGGACGTGGAAGTGCTCGGCCTGCGCCTGCCGCTGCCCTTCCGCCTGATCCACGAGCTATTCGGCGGGCA
This sequence comes from Anaerolineae bacterium, assembly GCA_018056405.1. Taxonomy (GTDB): domain Bacteria; phylum Chloroflexota; class Anaerolineae; order Aggregatilineales; family Aggregatilineaceae; genus UBA2029. The sequence continues at coordinate 2,686 of JAGPFT010000042.1, read as the reverse complement.
GATGCGCACGCCGATCCGCTTCCTGCCGCCGGCAATGGTCGCGCTGATCATCTTCCTGGCGCACACCTACCACGCCTGGCTGCGCGCCCATCCGCGCCTGCCGGGGCGAGCGCTGATTACCGGCGTCCTGTTCCTGCTGCTGGTGGACTTTGGCGCGTTCGTGCCCTTGCGCACGCTGCCCGCGCTGAAGCCGTATGACTTCCACCGCATGATGGGCCAGGAGCACTACGACGACTACGATTACGTGGTGCTCGACGTGCCAACCGGCCCCTGGAGCGGCTGGCGCAACGTGGGAACGCACCCCGAGGCGATGGTCTACGGCATCATCCACGGCAAGCGCCAGGTGAGCGGAATGCTCGCGCGCGTCCCGCTTGAGCAGCACCTGTTCTACGAGACCGATCCGCTGCTCGGCTGGCTGACGGACTCGCGCCCGCTGGAAGCCGGCGCTGCCGCGAGCAGCCTCAAGAGGTTCGTCAGCGAGTGGCCGCTGGGCTACGTGGTCATTCACCTGAACTGGCTGGAGCCGGCGCACGCCCAGGAAGTGCTGGCCTTCTTCAACGCGCAGGATAGCGTTTGCCCGGTGACGGTCGAGCGCGATGCCGTGCTCTACCGCACGACCAGCCATCCCAAAGGCTGTCCCCCGCGCACGCCGCCGCAGACCGCGCCTGGCGACTACACGCTGCACCTGGGCGAACCGACCTCCGCCGCGCTTCTGCCCGATGCGCCGTTCGTCGGGTACGGCTGGTATCCGCCGGAGGACATCGGTGGCGAGCGGGCGCGCTGGGCAGGGGACGGCCACGAGGCGCTGCTCTACGCCAGCCTGCCGCCGGATAGCGCCTACACCATGACTCTGCGCGCCGTGGCCTTCCACGAGCCGCGTGCCGTGCGCGTCGTGGTGGGGAATCTGGTGAATGGCGAGCCGGTAGTCGCGCGACTGGGCAGCTTCACCGTCGCGCCGGGCGATTGGTCGGAGTACACGCTGACCCTCCCCGCCGATCTTATGGCGGCGTTGGGCGGCGACCTGGTGCTCTCGCTGGCCGCCGACGGTGCGATCTCGGCGGCAGAGGCAGGGCTTTCTGCCGACGCACGCCCGCTGACGCTGGCCTGCGACTGGGTGCGCTTCGCCGCCGTGCCCGGCGGGTAGGGGGCGCTGCTCTGCTGCGCCCTGATATACCTCACCCCCTGGCCTCGCTGCGCTCGGCCTTTCCCCCTCTCCAACGTGGAGAGGGGGCGGCGAGGCGCGTCAGCGCCGAGCGGGGGTGAGGTCTGTATTTCGGCAGAAGGCCCCTCCCCCTGACCCCCTCCCCGGCAGAGCCAGGGAGGGGGAACGTGTTTGCATCCGGCGATCCAAGTCCCCCTCTCTAGCTCGGCTGGAGAGGGGGATTGAGGGGGAGAGGCCTAGGGGCGGACAGCAACGTGAGAAGCATTGAGAGGGCGACCGATCAACCTCACCCCCTGGCCTCGCTGCGCTCGGCCTTTCCCCCTCTCCAACGTAGAGAGGGGGCGGTGAGGCGCACCAGCGCCGAGCGGGGGTGAGGTCTGTATTTCGGCGGGAGGCCTCTCCCCCTGGCCCCCTCCCCGGCAAAGCCAGGGAGGGGGAACGTGTTTGCATCCGGCGATCCAAGTCCCCCTCTCTAGCTCGGCTGGAGAGGGGGATTGAGGGAGAGAGGCCTAGGGGCGGACAGCAACGTGAGAAGCATTGAGAGGGCGACCGATCAACCTCACCCCCTGGCCTCGCTGCGCTCGGCCTTTCCCCCTCTCCAACGTGGAGAGGGGGCGGCGAGGCGCGTTAGCGCCGAGCGGGGGTGAGGTCTGTATTTCGGCAGAAGGCCCCTCCCCCTGGCCCCCTCCCCGGCAGAGCCAGGGAGGGGGAACGTGTTTGCATCCGGCGATCCAAGTCCCCCTCTCTAGCTCGGCTGGAGAGGGGGATTGAGGGGGAGAGGCCTAGGGGCGGACAGCAGCGTGAGGAGCATTGAGAGGGCGACCGATCAACCTCACCCCCTGGCCTCGCTGCGCTCGGCCTTTCCCCCTCTCCAACGTGGAGAGGGGGAGGCGAGGCGCACCAGCGCCGAGCGGGGGTGAGGTCTGTATTTCGGCAGAAGGCCCCTCCCTCTGGCCCCTTCTCTAGCTCGGCTGGAGAGGGGGATTTAGGGGGAGAGGCCTAGGGGCGGACAGCAGCGTGAGGAGCATTGAGAGGGCGACCGATCAACCTCACCCCCTGGCCTCGCTGCGCTCGGCCTTTCCCCCTCTCCAACGTGGAGAGGGGGAGGCGAGGCGCACCAGCGCCGAGCGGGGGTGAGGTAAAGTTTTGGGCGCTGCGCCCGGCCCCCAGCCAGACTTCCGAAGTTTCCCAAACTTCGGAAGTCTCGTTCTACGCATAGTCCCTACGGGAACACTGCCGACCTCAAGCAGGAGACAGCGGGCATTTCAAACCATTTCCTAACCGGACTTTGCAGAACGCGCTATTTGGCGTATGGTAATAGAAGACCGCTCACTGCGTGGGAAAGGTTCAGGGGCGGACAGCAGCGTGAGGAGCATTGAGAGAGCGACCGATCAACCTCACCCCCTGGCCTCGCTACGCTCGGCTCTTCCCTCTCTCCGTCAACGGAGAGGGGGCGGCGAGTCGCACCAGCACCGAGCGGGGGTGAGGTAAAGTGAAGAGCCGCTCCAGACCCCAGATCAGCTT
>JAGPFT010000536.1 GCA_018056405.1 Anaerolineae bacterium | reverse complement strand
TCAGGGTGTGGTTAAGTCCCCTCTCCGCGGGTGGAGAGGGGATGGAGGGGTGAGGTAAAGCCGCACGTCTGCCGTGTCGGGTTGGTATAACCCTACGGCGTCTCCTGTGGGTATCACCCTACAGCGGGTGACACTCTGCTGCGCCCCCGTAGGGACGTATTGCAATACGCCCCTACGGGACTTACCGCGCTCGGTATCAGGCGAGTCGCTGACAACCTTTGCACACACCCCTAGTCGGAGGCCCCTATCCCCCGGCCCCTTCCCCTAGCCTGGCTGGGGGAAGGGGAGAACCGCCTGCCAGATCGCCCCCCTCTAGCCCGCCTGGAGGGGAATGAAGGGGGAGGCGTTCAGCGAGCGTTTTCGACCCTCCCCCTGGTGACAGGTCGTTCGTGAACCTGCCAACGGCTGACCGTCGCACGGCTCGCCGCAGCTAGGTGCCTTCCTGCCACTGGTTCAGGTAGCGCACCTGCTCCGGAGTCAGCGTGTCAATGGTGATCCCCATAGACTCCAGCTTCAGGCGGGCGATCTCCTGGTCAATCTCCGCGGGAATGGTGTAGACCTTCTTCTCCAGAGAAGCCGCGTTCTGCTGCATGAATTCCGCGCCCAACGACTGGTTGGCGAAGCTCATGTCCATCACGCTAGCCGGGTGTCCCTCAGCGGCAGACAGATTGATCAGACGTCCCTCGGCCAACAGGTTAATCGCGCGACCGTCGCGCAGCGTGTACTGCTCGACAAAGGGGCGCACGCGGCGCGGCGCGCCAGTGGCGATGCTCTCCAGGCCGGGAATATTGATCTCCACGTTGAAGTGGCCGCTGTTGCAGATGATCGCGCCATCCTTCATCGCCTCAAAGTGGGGCACGTCAAGCACGTTGATGTCCCCAGTGGAAGTGACGAAGACATCGCCAATGGGCGCGGCCTCGATCATGGGCATGACGCGGAAGCCGTCCATCACCGCTTCCAGCGCCTTAAGCGGATCAACTTCGGTGACGATGACGTTCGCGCCCATGCCCTTGGCGCGCATGGCGATCCCCCGGCTGCACCAGCCGTAGCCGCCGATGACAAGGATACGACCCGCCAGGAGGATATTTGTGGCGCGGATGATGCCGTCAATGGAACTCTGGCCCGTGCCGTAGCGGTTGTCGAAGAGGTGCTTGGTCATGCTGTCGTTGACGGCGATCACCGGGAACTTGAGCGCGCCGTCTTTGGCCATGGCCCGCAGCCGGATGACGCCGGTTGTCGTCTCCTCAGTGCCGCCGATGACATTCTCCAGCAGCTCGGTGCGGTTCTTGTGCAGCTCACTGACCAGGTCCGCGCCATCGTCCATTGTCATATGCGGCCTGTGGTCGAGCGCGCGCTTGATGTGATCGTAGTACGTGGTGTGGTCTTCGCCCTTGATGGCGAAGACCGGAATCTCGAAGTGGCTGACCAGCGACGCCGCCACATCATCTTGCGTGCTAAGCGGGTTGGAAGCCGTCAGCACGACATCGGCCCCGCCCGCTTGCAGCGTGCGCATCAGGTTGGCCGTCTCCGTCGTCACATGCAGGCACGCCGACACGCGCACCCCGTCCAGCGGGCGCTCGCGCTCAAACCGCTCGCGGATCTGCCGCAGCACCGGCATATCGCGCTCGGCCCACTCGATGCGGTAGCGCCCCCCAGTAGCCAGGCCCAGGTCACGAACATCATGCTCGACCGTCATTCAGTGCTCCTTTGGTCTCTTCTCTGCCTGTGAATCATACAGCCGTTGCTGATTGTAGCACAGCGCACGCTCAGTGGAATGGGCGATCAGTCCCAGCCTCACTCCCAGCCTTGCTGCGCTCGGCTTGCCCCCTCTCCACATCGTGGAAAGAGGGCGGAGAGGCGCGTCAGCGCCGAGCGGGGGTGAGGCCGTGCGCCAGCAACGAGCGGGTCGCTAGAGCGTGTTATGCACTTCTGCCGGGTAGACACCCCCCATCCCCCGACCCCTTCCCCCACGCAAGCGGAGGGAAGGGGGCCAGGGCGGGCTTCTTCCTTCCCCCCTTGCGGGGGAAGGACCGAGGATGGGGGGCAAGCACAGGAGCTGCCCGCCTGCCAAAGTTCATAACAGCCTCTAGCAGCCCTCACACGCACCTTAGCCTCGGCGCAGGGCCGGCCCTTCCAGGAACAGGGCGTAGCGCCCGAAGCCGAGCTTCTCATAGATGTGAATGGCTGGCGCGTTGTGCCGTCGCACGTTGAGCACGACTGTCTCGATCCCGGCCTCCCGCGCCGCTTCAACCACCGCCGCCGTGCAACGTGTGGCATGGCCACAGCTCCGGTGCGCCGGGTGGGTGAAGACGTTGCCGATGGCCGCCACGCTCTCCTGGCGCGACCAGACATGCGTGCCCGCCGTCGCCACCAGTGAGCCGTTCGCCCACACGCCGAAGAACGCGCCGCGCGCGATTTGCGCCGGGCTGAAGGCAACCACCTCTTCGCCGGGGCCGGCCGCGTGCCGGTAGAGCGCGGCCAGCGCGCCGGCTTCCTGGGGCGCAATACGGCGCACGCCGTCCAGCGGCGGAGCGCTGAAGCGCGCCCAGTCCAGCACCATGCGCCATTCTTCCTGGGCATGGGGCCGCTCGTAAAGCGCCGAGAGCAGCGCCCCATGCTCCGGCGGCCACAGGTAATAGACCTCGCGGGGCAGGTCAAGGCTCGCCAACAGCGCCTCAATTCCCTCGCCAGCGCCGAACGCGGTCAGCACAACCGGGTCTAGTCCC
>JAGPFT010000535.1 GCA_018056405.1 Anaerolineae bacterium | reverse complement strand
GTGTCCTGGCCGAACCAGCTCAGCGCGAACGAGGTCAGCGCGGCTACGCCGACAAAGACCAGCGCGCGCCACATGATATAGCGGTTGGGCCGTCCTGACAGCCAGTGCAAGAAACGGCGGCTGTCGTAGCTCTCAATCTGGAAGAAGCGGGCCAGTTGCCAGATGCGCAGCAGGATTCCAGCCAGCCACACAAAGATGAGTATCTCAACCATGCGCCGGCTTGCTCCTATCTGCGAGGAAGTGTGTGACGATGCGCACGTAGTCGTTGAGCCGCTCCAGGTACGAGAAATGGCCCGCGCCCTCAAAGACGATCAGCCCGGCGTCGGGGATCAATTGCTCCAGCTTGCGGCCCTGCCACAGCGGGGTATCCGCGTCACGGTCGCCCCAGATCAAGACGGTGGGGGCCTGCACTTGCGTGGCATAGGGCGTCAGGTCTTCGGAGATGACGCGCAGGAAGGTCTCGCGCAGCGGCCCGGCGCTGAGGTAATCTTCCGAGGCGTAGCGGCGGTTGTAGGACGCCTGCAGCCGCTCGCGCGCTGAAGTCAGGTGCGCCCGGTCGAGCGTCTCGCGGGCGATTCGCGCCACCATGCTGCGTACCTGCTGCGCTGGCGAGAGCGGCGTGCGCAGCCCGGCGCTGTTGGCCAGCACCATTTTGCTGACGCGGTCCGGGTGTTGGGCGGCCAGCACCAGACCGATGCGCCCTCCGAACGAGTGACCCAGCAAGGCGACGCGGGGTAGGTCGCTGGCGTCCAGGTAGGCCAGGACAAAGCGCATGTAGTCGGCCACGCCCCAGGGCACAGGGGGCGGGTCGCTGTGGCCGAAGCCGGGCAAGTCGAGCAGGTGCACGGCAAAGCCCTCTGTAGCCAGCCGCTCGGCAACTGGCCAGAAGCTGTGCACGCTGCCGCCCCAGCCATGCAGCGCTACAACTGGAATCCCGCTGCCGGCCACACACGTGCCGGTGCGCAGACCGGCGACCCTTCGCACGACAAGGGGTGGTTCGCTGATCACGCCTGTACCACCTCGATCTGCGCGCCAAGTCCAACGAGCTTGCTCACCACGTTTTCGAACGTCCGCTCGATCAGTTGAGCGTTATCAATGGTCACGCTGCGCGAGGAGACCAGCGCTGCACCGAGCAGAGCCAGCCCCGTGCGGACATCGGGCGTGTCCAGGTATTCGCCGCGCAGCTTGGACGGCCCGACAATCAGCGCGCGGTGCGGATCGCACAGGACGATCTGCGCGCCCATCGAGGTGAGCTTGTCCACAAAGAGCAGCCGGTTGTCGAAGAGCTTCTCGTGAATGAGCGTGGTGCCGCGCGTCTGCGTGGCGATGACGGCAGTCATGGCGATCAGATCGGACGGGAAGCCCGGCCACGGTGCGGTCTCGATGGGCACGTCCAGCTCTTCCTCGCTCTCGGAGGCGATCAACGTGTCGTGCGCCGGCAGGATGAGCGTGTCGCCGTTGATGAACATCTGCACGCCCAGCCGGGCGTAGACGCGCGCGACGACCGCAAGGTGCGCGGGGACAATGCCCTCGATGGTCAGCGTGCCGTGCGTGATCGCGCCGAGCGCGGCCAGGCTGGCGACCTCAATGTGATCCGGCGAGACCGTGTACGTGGCCCCGCCGGGTGCCAGAGTGCCCTGAATGTACAGCACATTTGAGCCAATGCCCTCAATGCGCGCGCCCTGGGCAACCAGGAAATGCAGCAGGTCTTGTGCGTGTGGCTCGGACGCGGCGTTGCTGATCGTCGTGCGCTGGCCGAGGGTGGCGGCCAGCATCGCTGCCAGGGCGGTTGCCGTGACGCTGGCCTGCATCAGCGTGATGGCGCGCTGTTCCCAGGGCGCAGCCTCGAATTCGATCACGCCGCTGCTGGCGCGGATGGTCACGCCCAGGTCGCGCAGGACGGTCAGGTGCGTGTGCAGGCGGCTGAGCGGGTAAGGGACTTCCATCCGGGCGTGCCGCCGCCGGGCCAGGATCGGCGCCAGGAAGAGCACCGCCCCAACCTGGCTCTCGGTGAGTTCCTGTTCCAGCGCGCGGGTGAGCAGCGAGGGGGTCTCCAGCAACACATCGCTGCCCTGCCGCGTGACGCTGGCACCAAGCGCCTGCGCCGCGCTGAGCATGGACGCTGTGCTGAGCGTATCCGGCACATTGCTGAGCCGCACCGGTTGGTCGGTGAGCAGGGCCGCCGCGATAAGCGCCAGCGCTGCGTTGCTGTTGCCGGAGGGACGGGTTGTCCCTCGCAAAGGGTGACCGCCGTGCACGACGATGCGCATAACCTGTTTCTCCTATGCGAGCATGGCGGGGTGAGTGCAAAACCGGACGGTAGGGGGTGCTGCTTTGCTGCGTCCCCCGTAGGGGCGTATTACAATACGCCCCTACGGGACCATACCTTGCTCGGCGTCAGGCGAGTCGCTGACGCCCTTTGCGCACACCCACGTAGCGCGCAAACACGTGCGCCCCGCACGAGATTATACCAGGTCGGCGGGATGCTCCAAGCCGCAAGCCCTGGTTGGGTGCATTCGCTTTTTGGGGCAGTGATCTTGAGCCGCTGAGATGACGAGGGTGCGGCGGGGAAAGTCGGAAAAGCTCTGAGGCTTTCTCTGCGACCACTGCGCGCTCTGTGATGGACCGGTTGAGAAGCCCGCTGCGCGGGTTTACCTCACCCCTCAATCCCCTCTCCACACGCGGAGAGGGGACTGAGCCAGATACTTACTCCCCCTCTCCATATATGGAGAG
>JAGPFT010000534.1 GCA_018056405.1 Anaerolineae bacterium | reverse complement strand
CCCCTCTCCACGTTGGAGAGGGGGCAAGCCGAGCGCAGCGAGGCCGGGGGTGAGGTCAACCAGGGCGCAGCAGCGTGTCACCCGCTGTAGGGGTATACCAACCCGACACGGGAGACGCGCGGCTTTACCTCACCCCTCCATCCCCTCTCCACACGCGGAGAGGGGACTTAACCACACCATGACTCCCCCTCTCCACCACGTGGAGAGGGGGCCGGGGGGTGAGGCTTCCGCATGGTCCCTCAGAGTGGGATAAACCATCGAACAGCTACGGGGGGTCTTCCGCCAATGTGCACTAGATCGGCTTCAGCGCCTCGTCAGCGCCCCCTGGCACTACGAAACGGTAGCCGACGCCGCGCACCGTGGTGATGTACTGCGGCTTGCGCGGGTTTGGCTCAACGGCCTTGCGCAGCCAGCGAATGTGCACGTCCAGCGTGCGCGTGTCGCCCATGTAGTCCGTCTTCCACACCTGCTGCATGATGTATTTGCGCTCCAGGGTGTTGTTCAGGTTGCTCATGAACAACTCCATCAGCTCGACCAGCTTGGGAGTAAGTTTCTTCTCTGTCCAGGGTGTGGTTAGCATCTGACTCTGCGCGTTGAGGCTGAACGGCCCCACCTGCAGATGAGCGCCCTCCACCGGCACGGTGAGACGGTCAATGCGGTTGGTCAACTTACGCGCAGTGAAAGGAGGCACCAACAGCACATCGGCGACGCTGTGGCCCGTCGCCTCAGGGGCGCGAATGTGAATGATCGGCGTCTGTTCCAGGGCAGCGCGCAAACTGTAGCTGATCCGGTTCCCGGACGTGCGCAGCGATGCCGCGTCCAGCACAATGACGGTCGGCATCTCCTTCTGCGCCATCTCCAGACCCTGCTTGCCAGAGTGAGCAATCTGTACCTGGTACTTCCGTCTGAGCGGCTCGGCGAACGACTCACTGCTGTTGCGCGCACTCTCGATCAACAAGACTTTTGTCGTCTTCATGCATCCCCCCAACAGCAGGCTCGTGGCACAAACGGGCACAGGCGCAACGGAGACGCCGAACCAGTCTTTAACATTCGCTTGGTGTCATTATAATGGTTGAACAGCAGATGACAACAACTGGTGGCACGGAATACCCGCTGTCTGCTGGCTGGGGCTGTCTGGCGGCGCTCAGCGCGCAGTTGGCGGAGGCAGAGCGGTCACAAATGGGGGGCAGGAGCTTTGCCAACCGCCATATGTGGCTCGCCCTCGGTCTGCGGCTGGTTCTGCACGAACAGACGGTTTCTTAACACTCGGCAGATGAGATTCCTACTTTGGCCGAACACACCGCCACCTCGACTCTTCCGCCGCGCTGCGCCCGGCCTCCGCACCCGCATATCTCGTCTATGCGATGTCTGCGGTATGATTGTGCACAAGACAACTGGTGGCTCTGCCAGCGCGGTCTGCCGTCTGCGCTGGACTCACAATGGATGACAGCATGGAAACGATCCCTCACCACGTCGCATCGTGCGCGCAATCGGCGCACTTCCACAGCCTGGCCCAAGCGATTGACGCGCAGCAGGTCATTCAGACGGCGGTCGCCATCCAGCAGATACCCGCCCCAACGTTCGACGAGCGACGCCGCGCCGAGTATGTCCGCGATTGTTTCGTCGCAGCGGGGCTGCGCGATGTGAGCATTGATGCGCTGCACAACGCCATTGGGCGTTGGCCTGGCGCTGACCCTACTCGCCCGGCGTTGCTGCTCTCGGCGCACACCGACACGGTGTTCCCCGCCACCACTGACCTCACCGTTCGTGAAGAAAGCGGACGCCTGTATGGGCCGGGCCTCGGCGACAACAGCCTGGGCGTTGCCACCCTGATCGCCTTAGCAGAATTGCTCGCCAGACACAACATCCGCCCCTCGGCGGACATCTGGTTTGCGGCCAACAGCCGCGAAGAAGGGTTGGGCAACCTCGACGGCATCCGCGCCGTCTGGAACGCGCTCGGATCGCGTCTAGGCGCGGCCATCGTCATCGAGGGCACGGCCCTGGGGCGCGTGTACCACGCCGGCATCGCCGTGCGCCGGCTGCATATCGTGTGTCACGCCCCAGGCGGGCATAGCTGGCTGCATTTCGGCCAGCCAAGCGCCGTGCACGGGCTGATTGACCTGGGCGCGCAGATTCTGGCGCTCACCCCGCCCCGCGAACCGCGCACGACGTTCAACATCGGCCTGATTCACGGCGGGCATTCCGTCAACAGCCTGGCCTGTGAAGCCGAGCTTTATCTCGATCTGCGCTCAGAAGAGCCGGCCTGCCTGCAGGCCCTGGAGCGCGTCGTCCGCGAGTGCATTGACGCAGCGGGGCAGGCTCCTCTGCTCACCTTCACCACGACCGTCGTCGGCGACCGGCCCGCCGGTCACATAGACCCTACACATCCACTGGTGCAAATGGCCGGCGCAGCCCTCGAACTGGCCAGAGTTCCGGCCCTCTACGAGCGCGGAAGCACCGACGCCAACGCCCTGCTCGCCAACGGCTTGCCAACGGTTACCGTCGGCGTCTCGCGCGGCGCGCACTCGCACCGCCAGGACGAGTACATCGAGACCACTCCCGTCGCGTCCGGCCTATGGCAGCTTGCGCTGCTCGTGCTGTCCGCCGCCGAATGGGATTTCCAGCGCGGCCCGACGGGTGAGTGATCGGGGATCAGGGCTGGATGACAGCGCTTCCCCCAGGGGAGGTACAGCTAATCTGCGCGCCAGTTGACCTCACCCCCCGCCTCGCTGCGCT